>NZ_JBWKYJ010000005.1:0-137470 GCF_059423685.1 Acidovorax sp. GW460-11-11-14-LB4
CTCCAGGGGGCAGGGCAACAGGGCGGGGTCAACCGGCTGCTGGTTCGGTGGGTGAGGGGGGCTGCTGGCGCAGCGCTTCGCCGTTGGCCAGCATGCGGCGCAGCATGGCCAGCAGCAGCTGCCACTCGTCGTGGCTGAAGTCGCTGAGGTGGCCGTTGAGCACGTCGGCCAGCACGGGCGGCACCAGGGCAGCAATGCGCTGGCCTTCCGGTGTGAGCCTGAGCTGCACGACGCGGCGGTCCACGGTGGAGCGCTCCCGCACCACCAGGCCCTTGGCTTCCATGCGGTCGAGCGATCGGGTCATGGAGGCGGGGTCGGTCTCCAGGTCACGCGCCAGGCTGGCCACGGTGGCGGTCTCGCACAGCGACAACTTGAACAGTGGCAGCCATTGGGCGTAGGTGAGTTCGTGCAACGCCAGCTGGGCATCGGCCTGCGTGCGGATGGACGACATCACCTTGCGCATCAGGTAGCCGACGCTGTTTTCGGGCACCAGCTTGCTGGGGTCGTAGTGCTCGGCGTTGTAGAACGCGGGGGCTTGGCTGGGTTCGGGAGGGGCTGACATGGGTGGGAAATTTAATTGACTAGACAATTATTGTCTTTGCATTGATTAAATTCCTGACACTGGAGAGGGGCCTTTGAGCGGGGTGGGAGCACACGAACGGGAGGTAACGGACGGGGGTTCGCGGTGCTGAAAATGGCGCGAGTGAAGGGAGTGCGCCCCTGAAAGCAGCCTTGCAGAATGTCAATTTGCTACGTATTTGATAGCTGATAAGGCATGTTCGACTAGCGCATCAGCCCAAAAAACCTTGATTTTTGGTGCGCAGGCTGCCGCCGATATAGTGAGGCGCCTTGTTGACCGCCCCTTCTGTGACTTGCCCACCGGGACACCGCCATGACCGCTGCTGCTGATTCATCTGCCTCCCTGCCCACTGCCTTGGACATTGCACCGCCCCTGCGCTTTGCCGTGATGGGCGCGGGTGCCGTGGGCTGCTACTTTGGTGCCTTGCTCGCCCGGGCGGGCCATGCCGTCACGCTCATCGGGCGGCCCGCCCACGTGCTGGCCGTGCGTGACAACGGTCTGCGGCTGCAGACGGCGGCGATGGATGTGCAGGTGCCCCTGGCGGCCAGCACCGAGGCCAGCGCGGTGCACGGCGCGGACGTGGTGCTGTTCTGCGTGAAGTCGTCCGACTCGGAAGACGCCGCGCAGCAGATTCGTCCCCACCTGGCGCCTGGCGCGCTGGTGCTGACCTTGCAGAACGGTGTGGACAATGACGAACGCGTGCGCGCCGTGCTGGACGCCAGCACCCCCGTGGCAGCCGCGGTGGTCTATGTGGCTACTGCCATGGGCGGCCCCGGGCACGTGGTGCACCATGGCCGGGGCGAGTTGGTGATCGCACCTTCGCCGCGCAGCGACGAGGTGGCCCGCCAGCTCACGGCGGCGGGCATTCCCACCCAGGTGTCAGACAACGTGCGTGGCGCGCTCTGGGCCAAGCTGGTGCTCAACAGCGCCTACAACGCGCTGTCTGCACTGTCGCAACAACCCTACGGCCCGCTGGTGCAGGTGCCCGGCGTGACGCAGGTGATTGCCGACATCGTGGCCGAGTGCCTGGCGGTGGCGGCTGCTGACGGAGTGACGATTCCGGGCGATGTGCAGGCGGCGGTGCGCGGCATTGCCAGCACCATGCCCGGCCAGTATTCGTCCACCGCACAGGACCTGGCGCGGGGCAAGCCCACCGAGATCGACCACCTGAATGGCTATGTGGTCAAGCGCGGCGCCGCCTTGGGCGTGCCGACGCCGCTGAACCACGCGCTGCAGGTGCTGGTCAAGTTGGCCGAGATCAAGCGCGCTGCGGGCTGAACCGGGGGGCCGTCAGGCCAAGGCCGCCTCTTCCAGCAACCGCTCGCGCACTTCCTGCGCGGCCTGCACCATGTGGCGCAGGGCGGCTTCGGTCTCGGGCCAGCCCCGGGTTTTGAGGCCGCAGTCGGGGTTCACCCACAGGTGCTCCACGGGCACGACCTCGGCGGCTTTTTCCAGCAGCGCAGCCATCTCCTGCACGCCAGGCACGCGGGGCGAGTGGATGTCGTACACGCCGGGGCCGATCTCGTTGGGGTAGCGGAAATCACCGAACCCCTGCAGCAGCTCCATGTCCGAGCGGCTCGTCTCAATCGTGATCACATCCGCGTCCATGGACGCGATGGCGGGCAGGATGTCGTTGAACTCGCTGTAGCACATGTGGGTGTGGATCTGCGTGTCGTTGCGCACGCCGCTGGCACTGATGCGGAAGGCGCGCGTGGCGCGCTCCAAATAGCTCTTCCACCCCGCGCGGCGCAGCGGCAGGCCTTCGCGAATGGCGGGCTCGTCGATCTGGATGATGGCAATGCCTGCGGCTTCGAGGTCGCACACCTCGTCGCGGATCGCCCAGGCGATCTGGTCGGCCGTGGTGGCGCGGGGCTGGTCGTCGCGCACAAAGCTCCACTGCAGGATGGTGATGGGGCCGGTGAGCATGCCCTTCATGGGCTTGGTGGTCAGGCTCTGGGCGAACTGCGTCCACGCCACGGTCATGGGGGCGGGGCGGGCTACGTCGCCGTAGATGATGGGCGGCTTCACGCAGCGCGACCCATAGCTTTGCACCCAGCCGTTGGCGGTGAAGGCAAAGCCGTCAAGCTGCTCGCCGAAGTATTCGACCATGTCGTTGCGTTCGGCTTCGCCGTGTACCAGCACGTCGATGCCCAGGGCTTCCTGCTTGTGCACGGCCAAGGCAATTTCCGCTTCCATCTTTTGTTGGTAGTGGGCTGCATCGAGCGCACCGCGCTTGAAAGCGGCGCGTGCGGCGCGGATCTCGGCCGTCTGCGGGAACGAGCCGATGGTGGTGGTGGGCAGCAGCGGCAGCTTGAGCCGTGCGCGCTGGGCCTTTTGCCGAGCAGGGAAGGCGTTGGCGCGCTGATCGGCCCCTGGCGCGGCCGCGGCAATGCGGGCCGCCACGGTGGCGCGGTGCACACGCGGGCTGGCGCGGCGGGCGGCCAGGGCGGTGCGGGCGGCGTGCAGTTCGTCGTCTACCGCCGCTTCGCCTTGCGACAAGGCGGTGGCAAGCACGCGCAGCTCATCGAGTTTTTCCACCGCAAACGCCAGCCACGACTTCACCTCGGCATCCAGCTGCGTCTCGGCCTGCAGGCTGAACGGCACATGCAGCAGAGAGCACGACGGTGCCAGCCACAACTCGCCCTGGTGCTTGTCGGCCACGGGGCGCAGTTTGGCCAGCGCCGCATCCAGGTCGGTGCGCCAGATGTTGCGGCCGTCCACGATGCCCACCGACAGCACTTTGTGCGACGGCAACCAGTCGGCCACGCCCACCAGCTCGTCGGGCGCGCGCACGGCGTCCACATGCAGGCCGGCCACGGGCAGTTGGCAGGCCAGGCGCAGGTTCTCGGCCAGCGGCGAGAAGTAGGTGGCCAGTAGCAGCTTGGGCGCTGTGCGGGCCAGCTGCCAGTAGCTGGGCTCAAAGGCGTGGCGCCACACGTCGGGCAGGTCCAGGCCCAGGATGGGTTCGTCGATCTGCACCCATTCCACGCCCTGGGCCTTCAGGCGTGCCAGCACGGCTTCGTACACGGGCAGCAGGGACTCCAGCAGGCTGAATCGGTCGAAGCCCGCCGTTTTGGATTTGCCCAGCCACAAGAAGCTCAGCGGCCCCAGCAGCACGGCCTTGACGCGGTGGCCCAGTGCTTGGGCCTCGGCCACTTCGGCAAACAGGCGCTCACTGGCCAGGTGGAACTGGGTGTGGGCGCTGAACTCGGGCACGAGGTAGTGGTAGTTGGTGTCAAACCACTTGGTCATCTCCAGTGCGGGCTGGCCGGTGGTGGGGTGCTTTGCTTGGCAACCGGCGCTGCAGCCTTGGTGGTCGTCTGAGGCGTGCGCCGACACACCCCGCGCCATTGCAAAGTAACGCGCCAGCTCGGGCGTGTGGCCGTCAAAGCCAAAACGCGCAGGCTCGCAGCCCAGCAGCTGGATGTGGTTGGCCACGTGGTCGTACAGCGCAAAGTCGCCCACGGTCACACAACCCAGGCCTGCATCGGCCTGTGCTTGCCAGTGTTGCTGGCGCAGCTGGGCGGCGGTGGCTTGCAGCTCGGCCTCGGTGCTGTCGCCCCGCCAGAAGGATTCGAGCGCGAATTTCAGCGCACGATGCGCCCCCATGCGCGGAAAGCCCAGGGTGTGCGTGAGCACGGGGCGGCGGGTGGCGGCTGCTACGGCGACTGCGGCGAGCGACATGGTGATTTCCTTCTTCTGAATCGAGCAATGCAATGAAGGCACTGATGGTCGCGCGGGCTCGTTTATTATTCAAACGAAAGTTTTAGTCGATCAACTTGAAAATTAATAATGAACCAGTCAATCCTGGAAGTGCGCCACCTGCGCACCCTGGTGGCCCTGCGCGACAGCGGCAGCCTGGTGCGGGCCGCGCAGCTGCTCAACCTCACGCAGTCGGCGCTGTCGCACCAGATCAAGCTGCTGGAAGACCGCTACGGCCAGCAGCTGTTCGAGCGCAAATCGGTACCGCCGCAGTTCACTGCCGTGGGCGAGCGGCTGCTGGCCCTGGCCGATGCCATGCTGCCCCAGGTGGAAGGCGCCGAGCGCGACATCGCCCGCCTGGTGCTGGGGCAGGGTGGGCAGATGCGCATTGCGGTGGAATGCCACACCTGCTTTGACTGGCTGATGCCCGCCATGGACGCCTTTCGCACCCGCTGGCCCGAGGTGGAGCTGGACATCGTGAGCGGCTTTCATGCCGACCCCGTGGGCCTGCTGCACCAGGGCCGGGCCGATGTGGCCATCGTGTCCGAGGTGGATGCCGACGAGGCGGGCGTGGACTACCACGCGCTCTTTGGTTTCGAGATCCGCGCGCTGCTGGCCAACACGCACCCGCTGGTGGCCAAGCCGCACCTGGTGGCGCAGGACTTTGCCGACCAGACCATCATCACCTACCCCGTGCCCGACGAAATGCTCGATTTGATCCGCCAGGTGCTGGAGCCCGCCGGCGTGCGCCCCCCGCGCCGCACCACCGAGCTGACGGTGGCCATGCTGCAGCTGGTGGCCAGCGGGCGCGGCGTGGCGGCGCTGCCGCTGTGGGCGGTGCAGAGCTACCTGGACCGGGGGTATGTGACGGCGCGGCCCATTGCGGCAGGACCTGGCGAAAAAGGCCTGCGCGGCGAGCTGCACGCGGCCAGCCTGCCCAGCCTGTCGGGCAAGCCGTACCTGCAGGACTTTGTGCAGGTGACGCGCGAGACCAGTTTTGTCACGCTCAAGGGCGTGGAGCTGTTGTGACCGGATCAGGCGCGTACTTGTCGCCCACCTCTTCGCGCAGCGGGTATGTGTCATAGACGATGTTCATGTCGCGGATGCGGGTGCTGCCCGCGTCGAACGTGAACACATCCACGCAGGTGAACGTCACCTCGCGCCCATCGTTCAAAGTCCAGTCGTAGCGGAAATAGGCGGCCACCCGCACGGCGCCACCGTTGTCTGGTTGCGCGGAGACAAACAGATCCAGCACGGTGATCACGCTGCCGCTGGAAGCCTGGCCGAGCTTTTGGAAAAAGTCGTTCGCGCGCATGGTGCCCAGAAAGGGCGAATGCACCACGCCATCGTCTTCAAAGCAGGCAATCAGCCCGTCGGTGTGGCTGGCATGCAGGTGGGCGAGGTAGGTGCGGACGGTGTCGATGGGGTTGTGGCTCATACGTGGCGATGCAAAGGGCGTGGAGTGGAGTGCGTAGCTTCGCCAACTCCGCGCCGCACGACAAGAGACAATGGTGGCTTATACATAAAAGGTGTTTATGTATCTGCGCTACCTGCAATACCTCCATGCGGTCATCGAACAAGGCTCGTTCGCCTTGGCGGCCAAGGCCTGCGGCGTGTCGCAGCCTGCGATCAGCCATGGCATGAAGGCGCTGCAAGCCCACTTTGCGCAGCCCTTGCTGGTGCGGGAGGGGCGCCGCCATGTGCCCACCGACCTGGCCCGGGCCGTGGCTGCGCAGGCCCTGCCCCTGGCACAAGGGGTGGAGGCGCTGCCCCGCGCGCCAGTGGTTGCGGCAGACCGATACCTGCTGCGGGTGGGGCTCACGTCTTCAGCGGCGCTGGTCTGTGGACCGCTGCTGTATGCCAGCTGGTGTCTGCCCAACACCCGGCGCTCGCTGGAGATGGCGACGGCCGATGAAGGCAGTCTGCTGGACGGCCTGCTACAGCGGCGTTTTGATGCGGTCATTGCCCCCAAACCGCGCAAGTTTGCGCATCCCGATGTGGCGGAGCGCCCCCTGTACGAGTTGCATCCCCAGGTCTATGCGCGCAAGGGCCACCCATGGGTCCGGGCCCAGTCGCTGGCGCAACTGCAGGGCGCTGCGTGGGCCTGTGTGGGGCCCAGTGTCAGCGGACCGGTGGATGTGTTGACGGAAGCGCACCGTGTGCGCCGCATGCCCGCGCCCAAGATGTCCGTGCGCTGCCCCGACTTTGCCAGCCTGTTGCACCTAGTGGCGCAGTCCGACCTGCTGGCTGTTGTGCCGCACCCTGCGTTGCTGGGCGGCGCGTCCACGCTGGTGGCGCCCCTGCGGCTGGCGGAATCTCTGCCGCTGTATGGCATGTGGCTGTTTGAACCCAGGGGCCACAAGTCACGACTGGGCCCCGAGGTGTTTGCGCCTGCGGGCTGAGTCTGGCGCGCAGGCGCTGACCGAAACATTGCAAGGAGGATCAGTGTTTGAAATTGGTGTTGCAAGACTCCATAATCGCTTTCCTCATCTTTTCACCGAGCCTTCGCACCATGCACCATCCGCAGCGCCGCCCACACTCAGCCCCTTCGTTTGTCCGCCCCCTGATGACCTCGCTGGCGCTGGCGTTTGCCGCCGCCGTGGCCCACGCTGCGCCGGTGGCTGATGTCCATGCGCTGGCCCAGAAGGAGCAGCAGCCGCTGCTCGACACCCTGCGTGACCTGGTGCATATCGAGTCGGGCAGCAAGGACATCGAAGGCCTGAACCAGATCGCCGAGCGCATTGCCAGCCAGCTCAAGCAACTGGGCGGCACGGTGGATGTGCTGCAAACCAGCGACATCTACCGCCTCGACGACACCCCCGAGAAGGTGGGCCCTGCAGTGCAGGCCGTGTTCAAGGGCACGGGCAGCAAGAAGATCATGCTCATCGCGCACATGGACACGGTGTACCTGAAAGGCATGCTCAAAGGCCAGCCGTTCCGCATCGATGGCGACAAGGCCTATGGCCTGGGCATTTCGGACGACAAGCAGGGCATCGCGCTCATCATCCACACCGTGGCCTTGCTGCAAAAGCTCAACTTCAAGGACTACGGCACGCTCACCGTGCTGATCAACGGCGACGAAGAAATCAGCTCGCCCGGCTGGCGCAGCACCATCACCCGTGTGGCATCCGAGCAGGACGTGGTGTTGTCGTTCGAAGGCGGCGGCACCGACGGCACGCTGCGCCTGGCCACCAGCGGCATTGGGGCGGCCTACCTCACGGTGCAGGGCAAGGCGTCGCACGCCGGGGCCAAGCCCGAGGATGGCGTGAACGCGCTGTATGAGCTGTCGCACCAGTTGCTGCAAATGAAGGACTTGTCCAAGACCGACGAGGGCCTCAAGCTGAACTGGACGGTGTCCAAGTCAGGTACCAACCGCAACGTGATTCCGGCCGAAGCCACGGCCCAGGCCGATGCGCGCGCGCTGCGTGTGGCGGACTTCGACGGGCTGGAGAAAGGCCTGCAAGAGAAGGTCAAGAGCAAGCTGCTGCCCGCATCCAAGGTGGATGTGAAGTTTGAAGTGCGCCGCCCGCCGCTGGAGGCCAGCGACGCATCCCGCCGCGTGGCGGGTTACGGCAAGGTCATTTACCAGGAGCTGGGCATGTCGCTCAATGTGGTGGAGAAAGCCACGGGCGGCGGCACCGACGCAGCGTTTGCGGCGCTCAAGACCAAGGGCGCGGTGGTGGAGGGCATGGGCCTGTCGGGCTACGGCGCGCACTCCAACGATGCGGAGTACGTGCAGATCAACACCATCGTGCCGCGCCTGTACCTGGCCACGCGCATGATCATGGACATCTCGCGCGACCGCGTGAAGTGACACGCTGAGCGGCCCCCCGCCCTCCCTGTGAGGGCAGTAGCGTTGCCCAGAGCGCAGTGGCCGGCTCAGGCGCCCGGCGTGCCTGGCACCGGCGTCCGCACGGCGCCGGTCGCAAAGAAGGATGCCAGATTCTCCAGCACCAGGTCGGCCATGGCGCGCCGTGTTTCATGCGTGGCGCTGGCGGTGTGCGGGGTCAGCACCACGTTGTCCAGCGCCATCAGCGCGGCGGGCACGCTGGGTTCGTTCTCAAACACGTCCAGCCCGGCGCCGGCAATGCGGCGCTCGGTCAGCGCATCGATCAGTGCCGCCTCGTCCACCACAGTGCCACGCGCCACATTGATGAGAAATCCCTTGGGGCCCAAGGCCTCCAGCACATCGCGGTTGACGAGGTGGCGCGTTGCAGCGCCGCCTGCAACGGTGAGCACGAGGTAGTCGGCCCACTGCGCCAGCGCGGTCACCGACTCGAAGTACGGCAGTGCGCATTCCTGTGCCGGGCGGCGGTTGTGGTACCCGACCTCCATGCGAAAGCCGCTCGCACGCTCGGCCACGGCCTGCCCGATGCGGCCCATGCCCACAATGCCCAGCCGCTTGCCGGACACGCGGGTGCCCAGTGCGTATCTGGCCTTCGGCCATTCACCACGGCGCACAAAACGGTCGCTGGCGGCCACGTGGCGTGACACATCCAGCATCAGTGCGAACGCCATGTCGGCCACACAGTCGTTGAGCACGCCGGGTGTGTAGCCCACCTGCACACCACGGGCCTTGGCTGCATCGATGTCCAGCGCATCAAAACCCACGCCGAAACTGCTGATGACCCGAAGGTTGGGCAGTGCCGCAATGACTTCGCCCTTGAGGCCGATGGCTGCGGTGGTCACCACCCCCGTGAACTCCGCACCGTGCGACGCCAGAAAAGCCGCCGGATCGGTCTGGTCGGCCAGGCAGGCGACGCTGTAATGGGCCGCCAGTTCGGCCTCCAGTGCAGGAAGGGGCAGGCGGCCGATTTGCAGGATGCGATGGGGAGTCGTGGTCATGGTTTCGTGGGGCAACAGTGCCAAAAAATGCAAGGGGCGGCATACGGCGGCACACAGCCGCCCCGATGTGTCTACATCATGCCGCGACGCGCACGGCCTGGCGCGCCAGCAGCTTCCACTGGCCCCCTTGCTGTTGCCACACGCCCAGGATCTTGATCTGCACCTTACCGGGCTTGCCCGAGTCGTTGGTGTCGGCCGTGAGGGTGTGGCGCACGATGGCGGTGTTGCCCACCACCTTGATGGTCTGGTCGGTGATGGCGATGGTCACGAAGTCGGACTTGCCAGCGATCAGGTCGCCGATGAAGCTGTCCTTGGTGTCCACGCGGCCGCCCGAATGGCCGTAGCTCAGGTCGTCGGCGACGAGGGCGGTCAGTGCAGCGGGCGTGGGGTCAATCATGGCCACGCGCAGCTTTTCTGCGGCGGCAGCCACTGCCTGTTCGGTCGATGCCGAGGAGGCTGTAGCTGCCGCACCCGTGGCGCAACCTGCGAGCGCGGCAATGGTCACGGCAGCGGCCGCGGCGAGAACGATTTGCTTGAACATTTTGTCTGTCTCCGTTGTTGTGTTGGGGTTTTGGGAATGGGCGTGCCACGACTGCCTCCGGACCTGTGCACGGCCGGGCCCGGGGTGTAGGGGTGTCTGCAATGGGAGCAAAAAACGAGGGCCTGGTGTACCAGGCCCGGCGCCAGACCGCGCTTACTGCGGCCCGAGCTTGTCAATCAGCGCCTTGAGCTCTTCCATCTCGTGGGGCTTGAGGTCCGTCAGCGGCGCCCGCACCGGCCCGCCGTCATGGCCCACGATGCGCGCCCCCGCCTTGATGATCGACACGCCATAGCCCTCCACCCGGTTGCGGATGGCCAGGTACGGCATGAAGAACGACTTGAGCAGCCGGTGCTGCGTGGCCGTGTCATCGCTGGCCACCGCCTTGTAGAACTCCATCGCCGTCTTGGGGATGAAGTTGAACACCGCCGACGAATACACCGGCGTGCCCAGCGCCTTGTAGGCAGCGGCATACACCTCCGCCGTGGGCAGACCGCCCAGGTACGAGAAGCGGTCCCCCATCTTCATGTAGATGGAAGACATGGTCTCGATATTGCCCACACCGTCCTTGAACCCCACCAGGTTCGGACAACGCTCGGCCAGGATGGCCAGGGACTCGGCCGTAAGCTTGGTGCGGTCGCGGTTGTAGACGATCACACCAAACTTCACGCTCTTGCAGACCTGCTCCACATGGGCGATCAGGCCTTCCTGGCCAGCTTCGGTCAGGTAGTGGGGCAACAGCAGGATGCCATGGGCGCCCAGGCGCTCGGCCTCCTGGGCATGGGCAATGGCCGTGCGGGTGGGGCCACCGGCACCGGCAATGATCGGCACCTTGCCCCGGCAGGTATCCACGGCCGTCTTGATGACCTCGCTGTACTCCGGGCCCGAGAGCGAGAAGTACTCGCCGGTGCCACCGGCGGCAAACAGGGCGCTGGCGCCATAGGGGGCGAGCCACTCCAGGCGCTCGATGTAGGTCTTGGGGCGGAAGTTGCCCTGCTCGTCGAAGTCGGTGATGGGGAACGAGAGCAGGCCGGAGCCCATGATGGTTTTGAGTTCTTGCGGGGTCATGGTCATTGCAGCGGGAGAGGATGGTGAATGAAACGGGTGTCTGCGGCGCTCAGTCGAGCTTGATGTTGGCGGCCTTCACCACGCTGGCCCAGCGCGCGCGTTCCTTGGCGAAGAACTGGTCCTGTTCGGTGGAGGTCATGGTCACCACTTCGGCGCCCTGGCCGGCCAGGCGCGAGCGGATCTCGGGTGCGCGGATGGCAGTGATGAGCGCCTTGTTGAGCTTTTGCACGACCGCATCGGGTGTGCCGCGTGGCAGCAGCACGCCTTGCCAGGTGCCGGACTCGTAGCCGGCCACACCTTGCTCGGCAATCGTGGGCACGTCACCGATCAGCGGCATGCGGGTGGACTTGGAAACGCCCAGCACCTTGAGCTTGCCGTTTTGTACCTGGGGCAGGGTGGCCAGCATGCCGTTCATCAGCACCTGGGTCTGGCCCGCCACGGTGTCCTGAATCGCGGTGACGCCGCCCTTGTAGGGGATGTACTGCCAGCGTGCGCCGCTGGCGCGCTCCAGCGCCACGCCGGCAAGGTGGGGAGCGCTGCCGGTGGCCGTCACGGCAAAGTTCAACTCGTTCTTCTTGGAGTAGGCGATCAGCTCCTTGAGGTTGTTGACCGGCACAGAGGGGTGCACCACCAGCAGGTGGGGCGAGTAGGCCAGCATGGTCACACCACGCAGGTCTTTGGAGGGGTCGAAAGACAGCTTGGTGTAGACGGAGGGGCTGATCGCCAGCGCGCCCACATCACACAGCAGCATGGTGTAGCCATCGGGCTCGGCTTTGGCCACAAAGTCGGCACCCAGGTTGCCATTGGCGCCGGGCTTGTTCTCGACGATCACGCTCTGCTTGAGCGATTCGGACAGCGCCTGGCTGATCGAGCGCGCAATGATGTCCGAGCTGCCGCCTGGTGGGTAGGGCACCACGATGCGCAGTGTCTTGGCAGGCCATTCAGCGGTCTGGGCCGTGGCAGAAGCTGCCGCCAGAGCGGCAGTGCAGGCCAGAAGAATTGCGCGACGTTGCAGGCTCATGGAATGTCTCCGTGTGTTTGTGTTGTTAGTCATCGTACAACTAGGTCGAAAAATATGCAATCCATGTCGGTGTCATTCAGTGCATGTTTAGGGGGATTTCAGGGTTTGTACTGAGATTTCTGGCCCAAAAAATCCAGAAATTGTTGACTGGCGGGTGTTTCGAGGTTGTACGTGACCTCGGGTAATCCCCTTCTCTGTCAGCGCTGAAGATGGGTCAGAATGCATTCCTTGTTGTATGACGACATATCACAATCACACGATGCTGCAGCAATGAATCGCCCTGCGAATGGCGTCTCCGGGCGCAGCAGAACCACCACAGCCTCACTGGCGGGCGCTTCGGAGTTGCAGTCCAGCCGAAGGCACTACCAGGGGACCGAGCATGAGCATCCCATTTCGTATCCATCACCGCGTCGCGCCCGTGATGCTGGCCGTCGCAACCGCGCTGGGCGTACAGGCGGTGCAGGCAGCCACCTGGGTGTACGTGGCCAATGCAGACAGCCAGGATGTGTCGGTGCTGGAGCTGGACCGCGCCGCCGGGACGCTCAAGCCCGTGGACACCACGGCACTGGGCGGCGCTGCCATGCCCATGGCCGTCAGCCCGGACAAGCGCGTGCTCTATGTGGCGCTGCGCTCGCAGCCGTTTCGGGTGGTCAGCCTGGCCATTGACCCGGCCAGCGGCAAGCTGCGTAAGCTGGGCGAGGCGCCGTTGGCCGACAGCATGGCCAATATCGACACCGACGCCAACGGGCGCTGGCTGTTCGCAGCCTCCTACCCCGGACACAAGATCACGGTCAACAGCATTGGCAAGGACGGTGTCGTGGGAGCGGTGCAGCAACTTATCCCCACCGCGCCCAACGCGCACGCCATCCACGCGGACGCAGCCAACCGCTATGTCTTTGCTACCAGCCTGGGTGGCGACCACCTCTCGGCCTGGAAGTTTGATGCAGAGACCGGCAAGCTCACCGCCCACGAGCCCGCGCTGACCCCCGTGGCGCCCGAAAAGTCCGGCCCCCGCCACTTTGTCTGGAGCGGCGACCAGCGCCACCTGTATCTGCTGGACGAACTGGATGCGGCCGTGCATGTGATGGCCTACGACAAGGAGCGTGGCACGCTGCGCCCGCTGCAGCGCACCACGGCATTGCCCGCAGGTTTTGCGGGCAAGCCCTGGGCCGCCGACATTCACCTATCGCCTGATGGCCGCACGCTGTATGCGTCGGAGCGCACGTCCAGCACGCTGAGCGCATTTCGCGTCGATGCCGCCACCGGGCAGCTGCAGCCCCTGGGGCATGTGCCCACCGAAAAGACGCCGCGCGGTTTTGCAGTGGACGCGTCTGGCCGCTTCCTGATCGCTGCGGGACAGGAGTCGCACCACGTCGCACTGCACCCCATTGACCCCGCGACAGGCCTTCCCGGTGTGCCCACCCGCGTTCCGGTGGGCAAGAACCCCAACTGGATCGAGATCGTCGATATGCCCTGAGCGGGTAAGGGCGTGCGTTCACAGGCTGCACCGACAACACGGCCTCCGCAGGCGCCCTCGCTCTTTGCCCCCTTTTTTCATTGCCCCTAGGAGACAAACACATGCAACGCAGAACCCTGGTTCAATCCGCAGCGCTGGCTGCTGCAGGCGCGCTGATGGCGCTGCCCGCCATGGCCCAGACCACCTGGCCCACCGGCAAAGCCATCAGCTACGTGGTGCCCTTTGCCGCCGGTGGCACCACCGACACCCTGGCCCGTCTGATCGGCCAGCAACTCGGCACAGCCCTGGGCACCACGGTGGTGGTGGAGAACAAGGGCGGTGCGGCCGGAAGCATCGGCTCGGAGGCCGCCGCGCGCTCGGCCCCGGATGGCTTCACGCTGCTGGGTGGCACGGTCAGCTCGCATGCCATCAACATCAGCCTGTACCCCAAGCTGGGCTACGACCCCATCAAGTCGTTCAGCCCCGTCACGCTGATCGGCACCAACCCGGTGGTGCTGGTGGTGTCGGCCAACAGCCCCCATAAAACCCTGAAGGACGTGCTGACAGCCGCCAAGGGCAAGCAGGGCGGCCTGTCGTCTGCGTCCGCCGGCACGGGCAGCTCGCAGCATCTGGCGGTGGAACTGCTGGCCTACAAGTCGGGCGTGAAGTTCACGCACATTCCCTACAAGGGCAGCGGCCCCGCCATCCAGGACGTGATCAGCGGCCAGGTGGACATGATGTTCGATACCACCGTGGTGGCCGCACCGCACATCCAGAGCGGCAAGCTGCGCGCCCTTGCCGTCACGTCGCCCAAGCGCCTGGCCTCCATGCCCGACGTGCCCACGGTGGCGGAGTCCGGCGTCGCCGAGCTCAAGGACTTCGAGGTGCAGTCCTGGCAGGCGATTTTTGTGCCGGCCGGCACGCCCACCCCAGTGGTGAGCCGCCTGCACGACGAGATCCGCAAGATCCTCGCCCAGCCCGACATGCAGACCCGCCTCAAGGGGTTTGGCATGGAGCCTGCCGACATGAGCGTGGCCCAGATCGCCACCTTCCAGAAGGCCGAAGTGGACAAATGGGCGCAGGTCATCAAGGCGGCCAATATCAAGGTGGACTGATCGCCCGGCCGATCCTGTTTTCTTCCTGTAGAGACTTGGCGGAACTGCCTTTGGGCCGTTCCGCCTTTTTTATTGCGGGTTGGGCGCTGGCGCGCTCGCGGGGGCGTCCGTCGATGGCGAGCGATGTGCGAGCACGAGATCGGGATGCTGTCCGGTGAGCAACAGAAACATCGCGAACACGGGTCCCTGCATGTTGCGCTCGTCGGTCATGCTCTCCAGCGCCTGCCAGGTGCGCGACTGCACGCCGCCCCGGCTGCCGGTCTGCAGTGGGTAGCCCATGAGTTCGGCAGCTTGCGCCTGGCTGAGCCCGGCTGCAACGCGCGCGGCCTTGAGCTGCTCGCCGGTGGGCACAGGCATCGCAAGGGCCATAACGGAAATGGGTGGCTGGGACATGGTTTGCTATAAAAAAAAGAGCTATTGGCGCATAGAGTATGGGCGCTACAGCCCATTTTTACTCAAAAACGGCAGCAGATATCCGGGTGTGGTGCTGGCACATCACTGGACAAAACAGAGAGGTGCCGCGATGCAGGCTGGCGGAGGGCGCTTCTAGAATTTGCTCGCACTTGACGAGCGTCAACACAAACAACAAGCCGCATTCCGAGCGGCATCCGAGGAGGGAGCCATGAGTTACACCATCCAGATCTGGGAGAAGCCCGCTGATTGGCCCTGGCCCGCCACCAAGGCCGAGGCGGACGCGCAGTACGAGCGCGTGGAGGCCGGCCCCCAGGTGCCGATGAGCCCCCAATTCACTGCCTGGGCCCGGGCCGTCGAACAGCGCTTTGCCGGGTTCTGGGACATTTACCTCGGTGGTCCTGACATCACCGACCGGACCTTTGGCGTCGGCATCAACACTCGCTTTCCGGATTGGGGCCCACCGTTTGACGATGGCTGGGAGCAGGCGGCCCGCCTGGGCCTGAATCTGTATGACCCACAAAGTGGCGTGCACTACCTGGCCAATGGCGACGCTCCTGAGGAGCCCGACTTGCAGGTGCGCCATGCGGTCCGTGCGCGCCAGGCGGGCGATGACGCCAAAGCCTGGGCCGAGTACCGGCGCTGGGCCTCGCGTGGCAACCCCCATGCGCTGTATGCGCTGGGTCGGGCCCTGCGTTTTGGCACCGTGGGCCAGCGCAGGCACTTTGACCTGGCGGCTGCACTGCAGCTCATAGGCGCGCACGATGCGGAGACCCGCAAGGACGCCCAAGCCTTCTACGAGCGCTTTCCGGACAAGGCCAAGGCCCGCGTTCAGGCTCTGATGGCGCGGCTGACGGCCGCCCCGGGCGAGACACTGCTGCAGATCGTGGACGAAGAGCGCAAGGCAGTCGATGACGCTGTGGCCCGCAGCGTGCAACTGGCCTTGTACTCGCGCAAGCGCATTGAAGCGGCAGACGCCCTGGAGCCCGCAGCGGCCCAGGGCCATGAGGTGGCAGCCTTTCTGCAGGCGCTGGAGACCGTGATCGGCTGGGAGCAGCCCAACTACGAGAACGCGCGCTCCTGGTGCCAGCGCGCTGCAGACTGGGACCATGAACCCGCCAAACGCCTGTTGGCCGTGATGTTCGAGCGCGGCTGGGGGGGACCGGCGGACGCGCAGCAGGCCGCCAAGTGGAACGCCGCCGCGCAAACGCAGCGGCAGCGGGCGCAGCAAAAGCAGCAGGCCCAGCAAGCGTCCGAATCGCCCGGCGGCCTCAGCCTGGCGCCCATGGCTGCGGATTCGTCCGCACCAGGTGCCGCAGCACCCCTGGTGTGGACTGGCAACCCCCTGCGCGACCTGCCGGGCTGGTACGCCCGCGAGGGCGATCCGCACGCCGCGTTCCACCTGGGCACCAGCGACGAGCATGGCCGCTATGGCGGCCCCGTGAACCTGGCCCAGGCCCGCGCCTGGTATGCCCAGGCGGCCGAGGCAGGCCACGCCGACGCCACCTACAACCTGGGCACCTTCATCGAAAGCGGCAAGGGCGGCCCCAAAGATGCCCTGGTGGCCAAGGCGTTGTTCATGCTGGCCAATACACGGGGCACCACCATGCAGGTGGCCGACCTGCGCATCAAGCCGCAAGAGCAGGGGCCCGTGCGGGCGCTGGTGATGGCACTGCGCGAGCCGGGGCGGCTGCGTGCCGTGTTGCAAGAGCGGGGACTCGCCC
Organism: Acidovorax sp. GW460-11-11-14-LB4; assembly: GCF_059423685.1. Taxonomy (NCBI): domain Bacteria; kingdom Pseudomonadati; phylum Pseudomonadota; class Betaproteobacteria; order Burkholderiales; family Comamonadaceae; genus Acidovorax; species Acidovorax sp. GW460-11-11-14-LB4. The sequence goes on from NZ_JBWKYJ010000005.1 coordinate 16,461, forward strand.
CGAATCCTCAGGCTGCTGGTGGGGCCGCCGCGCGGGTGGTGGGCGCAGCGGCAGCGGCGGGTCTGTCCGCAGGTGAATGGGGGCGGGGTGATGGCGCCCCGCCGTCGCCAGGTACAGCCAGGCCGCCAGAGCCACAGACTCCGCGTTCGCAGGCGCCCAGCCCATCGCGCAGCCGCACAGGCCCGACGCATCGCAGCGAAGAGGGCGACGAGGGCGATGCCCATGAAGATGCCCGCTATGGACGCTCCACCTCCACGTTCGCATGGCACCTGGGCCATGCGGCGCTGGGCATTGGTGTGGCCAATGGGGCATTGCTGATGGCTTTCTTCAAACCCGGAGCCAGCTTCCGCATGGGCATGCTGGTTCTGGGCCTGATCGCCGCGTTGGGCGCGTGGCGCACGGCGCGCGACTTTGACTGGTCGCCCCTGGCGCGTGCCGTGGTGGCGGTGCTGGCCGCCATCCCCTTGCTGGGCATGGGCGTGTGCCTGGGCCTGCTCTTCAAGGCCTTGCGCGAACGCGGGTAGTGGCGGACCCAACCACCGCATACCCCCGAGGCAGTCAGGCGGTCACAGGGTGCTCCAGCATCTGCGCAAAGTACGATTCGGGCTGGATGTTGGTGTAGTTGGGAATGTCTGCCGACAGCTCAGCCATAGTCGCCTTGGCGGCCGTTTGGGCCTGCTTCAGGTCGCTGAAGAACGCGTTGGTCAGCGCCACGATCTGGCCCGGGCGCGGCTCGCCAGGGTAGAGAACACGGTCGCTCTCCAGCCGCACCAGGCCCAGCGGCTGCAATGCTGCGCGGGCGATGCGCATGTGCTCGGAGTGGTAGTAGTCGTGGTTGAAGGTGGCGCCTTCACGCCAGCGGTAAACGGCGGTGACTTTGATCATCGGTGCTATTCCATCCAGTGTTGAAACCCGCCACCGTAGGGACAACACACCCGCCGCACAGCCGCGTGCGCGACAGCGTGTCGCCCAGGCGGCTCGTATCCGTCCTCGCCGATTCAGTCTTCTTCCGATTCGCCCAGGAACCCGCCGCTCTGGTGGCCCCACAGCCGGGCATACACGCCGCCCTGGCCCAGCAGCTGGGCGTGTGTGCCTTCTTCCACAATGCGGCCCGCGTCCATCACGATGAGGCGGTCCATGGCGGCAATGGTGGACAGGCGGTGGGCAATGGCGATCACCGTCTTGCCCTGCATCAAGCCGTCCAGGCTTTGCTGGATGGCCGCTTCCACCTCGGAGTCGAGCGCGCTGGTGGCTTCGTCCAGCAGCAGGATGGGCGCGTCTTTCAGCATCACGCGTGCAATGGCCACACGCTGGCGCTGGCCACCCGAGAGCTTGACGCCGCGCTCGCCCACATGGGCGTCATAGCCGGTGCGGCCCTGCAGGTCGGTGAGTGTGGCGATGAAGTCTGCGGCCTCTGCACGCGCGGCCGCCTGGTGCAGGTCGGCCTCGCTGGCATCGGGGCGGCCGTACAGGATGTTGTCGCGCATGGAGCGGTGCAGCAACGAGGTGTCCTGCGTGACCATGCCGATGTGGCGGCGCAGGCTGTCTTGGGTCACGTGGGCAATGTCCTGCCCATCGATGAGAATGCGGCCCGACTGCACATCGTGGAAGCGCAGCAGCAGGTTGACCAGCGTGGACTTGCCCGCGCCCGACCGGCCAATCAGGCCGATCTTCTCGCCGGGGCGGATGGTGAGGTTGAGGCGGTCGATGACCGGACGGGCATCGGGGCCGCTGCCGTAGGCAAAGCTCATGTCCTCAAAGCGCACCTCGCCCTGGGTCACGACCAGGGGCTTGGCGTCGGGGGCATCCACCACGGCGCGCGGTCGGGTCAGCGTGTTGATGCCGTCCTGGATAGTGCCCACGCTTTCAAACAGGGTGGTCATCTCCCACATCACCCAGTGCGCGTGGCCCGATACGCGCAGCGTCATCGCGGTGACGGCCGCCACGGCACCCGCACCCACCTCGCCGGCCGACCATAGCCACAGGGCCGTGCCGCACGCGCCGAGAATCATGGCCACCACCAGCAGCTGGTTGACGATCTCGAACAGGCTCACCAGGCGCATCTGCGCATAGCCGGTCAGCTTGAACGCGTCCATAGCCGCGCGCGCGAATTCGGATTCGCGCCGCGTGTGCGAGAACAGCTTGACGGTGGCAATGTTGGTGTACGCGTCGGTGATGCGCCCGGTCATCACCGAGCGCGCGTCGGCCTGCGCCTTGCCCACCTGGCCCAGGCGCGGCACAAAGTACCAGCAGGCCAGGCCATAGGCCACCATCCACGCGGCAAACGGCAGCAGCAGCCGCGCGTCAAACCCGGCCAGCAGCACAAGGATGGTCACCAGGTAGATGCCCATGCCAATCACCACGTCGGTGGTCGTGAAGATCATGTCGCGCACGGCCAGCGCGGTCTGCATGATCTTGGTGGTGATGCGGCCCGCAAACTCGTCGGCGTAGAACGCCATGCTCTGGCCCAGCATCAGCCGGTGAAAGTTCCAGCGCAGCCGCAGCGGAAAGTTGATGGCCAGCACCTGGTGCTTGATGCTGGTCTGCAAGGCGACCAGCACCACCGATACCAGCAGCAGCGCAGTGATGCCGATCAGCGCCGCTTTGCGTTCGGCCCATAGCGTGCCCGGAGACGCGGACGTGGAGATCCAGTCCACCACCACGCCCAACACGGCAAACAGCAGGGCTTCGTAAATGGCAATGGCTGCGGACAAACCTGCCATGGCGGCCACGTAGCCACGCAGGCCACGGGTGCCGTCCCACACAAAGGCCAAAAAGGCCTTGGGAGGCAAGTGCGGCTCTGCAGCGGGGTAGGGGGGAAGCCGGCTTTCGAAGAAACGGAACAACGTCAAAACTCCTGGGGCCACGCGGTGCGTGCTGCCGCGCGGGGCAGCAGGCTGCGGGCCCATCCAATCAATAGACCCTAGACCAGCAGCGTGACCACGACGATCACCACACCCAGCGCCAGGTTCACGCCCACCCAGCTGCGGATGCTGCCCAGGGCCTTGGCGCCGCTGGGCCAGTCCGACGCTGCCACGGCACGCTGCAGGCGCCGGAACAACGCAAAGCGGATATGGCCGAAGATGGCCATCATCACGAGGCCCAGCGTGGCCATGATGGTCCAGTCCAGTGGCATGGAGAACACACCGCCCGTCTGAACGGCCTGCTTGGCCGCGCGGCCGATCATCCACAGGCCGCTGCCCAGCACCAGCACCACGGCGGCAGTGACTGCCACAAAGAAGCGCTGCAGCACGTCATGCATCAGCCGCAGGCGCTGCGGGGGCTCCAGCGACTGCGCGGCAGGCCGCAGAAAAAAATGGGCGAACACCATGCCCCCCACCCACACGATGATGGACAGGACATGGACAAGCTTCAAGGCGTTGTAGAGCATGGGTGCGTGGCGCTGGGCGCCGAGTGTGGTGAAGTGACCCAGGGGTGGGTCAGAGCATCCGGCCAGCGGGGTTGCGAATGCCAGGCCGCATTGTGCGGTGATATGCCTGCGGCGGTGAACCTCGACCCAAGAACCCCTATGTGTCTGCGTGGCCATGTGGCTTGTGCGAGAGTGCCTTGGCCAGGCGCCACATTGGGGGCAGCAGCAGGGCCGTGACCATGGGCACCCACACGGCCAGATAGCACCAGCTGGCCGGCCCGCTGTGGCCCACGCTTTCGATGCCTGTCGTGCGCTCCACCCATGACCACACGGGATAGAGCATCAGCGTGACGGCAAGGGCCACCGGCAAGGCCGCCACAGCCAGACCCAACCGCACCACGCACTGCAGTACAAGCGGATTGGTCCCGTTGTATGCCCCCACCGAAGTCGCCTCAGAGCCAGGGACGGACGTGTGCAAGACGGGCTGGCATCACGGACATCAGGAATGCAGGGGCGCCAGCGCCACCCGCACCTGGTTGCCGCCGTTGCGCTTGGACAGGTACATGGCTTCGTCGGCGTGGCCCAGCAGGCGGTGCTCTTCGCCACCATGCTCGGGGTAGATGGCCACGCCAATGCTGGGCTGGATGTACAGACGCTGGCCTTCGAGGTCGAAATCCTGACCAAAGGCCGCGAGTATCTTGTCGGCCACCGCACAGGCGTGCTCGCGGGCCTGGCCGCCTTCGAGCAGCACCACAAATTCATCTCCGCCCAGCCGCGCCACCGTGTCGGATGCGCGCACGCATTCGAGCAGCCGCTGCGCCACCCGCTGCAGCAGCAGATCGCCCATGGCGTGGCCCAGGGTGTCGTTCACTTCCTTGAACCGGTCGAGGTCAATGAACAGCAGCGACAGCAGCGTTTGGTCGCGCCGCGCGCGGGCCAGGGCGGTCTTGAGCCGGTCCAGAAACAGCTGGCGGTTGGGCAGGTGCGTGAGCTGGTCGTACTGCGCCATATGTTCAAGGCGCTCATACATCTGCTTGCGTTCAATGGCGGCCGCTACCTGGGTGGAGACGAACTGCAGCAGATCCTTGTCCTTGTCGGTGTAGCGGCCTTGTTCGGTGTAGCTTTGCAGCACCAGTGCTCCCAGGGGGCCACGCTGCGTCTGCAAGGGCACACCCAGCCAATACAGCGGCGCCTGCGTGGCATGCGCTGCAGCGCGCCAGTGCGTGGCCTTTGCTACCGACGAGTCCGGCGTGAGCAGCAAGGTGGCGCCGCCCCGGATCACCTCCGCATAGCGCGGGTCCTCGGCCAGCGCCATGGGTTCGGGTGCGGGCAGGTGCTCGTTGACGTGGTACGGAAAGCTCAGCTGGTCATCGTGCGGGTTGTACAGGGCCACCGCAAAATTGGTGGCGGGCAACAGGCCGCCCACGATCTGGTGAATGTGCTGGAACAGGGCCTGCAGGTTGTGTGTGGTGTGCGCGGCTTCGGAGATGGCGTAGATCACCGCCTGCATCGACTCGGTGGCCTTGCGCGCGGTGATGTCGTGGGCCACGGCCAGCCGCACCTGCTTGTCGGGCAGCCAGCGGGCCGTCCAGCGGATGTGGGCGATGGAGCCATCCTTGCGCACGTAGCGGTTTTCAAACTGCAGCTGCAGCTCGCCCTGCGTCACATTGTGGGCCTGTCGTTGCGTGGCGGGCAGGTCGTCGGGGTGCACCATGTCCAGCATGCGCTTGCCGACCACTTCGTCGGGGGTGTACCCAAAGATGCGCTCGAACGCTGAACTGACAAACACAATCGAGCTGTCTCCCCGCACGATGCAGACGGCGTCGAGCAACAGGTCCACCAGGTTCAACGAAGAAATGCTTTGCATGGTGCAGCGCGCACGGTGTGCTGGAAAGACCCATTGTGCCCGGCACCGGTGGCTTGTGCGGCCTTGAAGGCAAAAACGCGACGGGTTCTTGCCCCGGGGGTGACACTAAGGCCTGGCGTACTTCGCTTCCAGCGTATCCCAGTCGGCTTTGCGCACCAGCCGCTGGCGCTCTGCAAACGGTGCGACCAGTGCGGGGTCTTCGTCAATGCGCTGCGCGTCGCGCAGCACGGTCAAGGCCTTTTGCATGCCAGCCACCGCGCCCTGCAGCGCTGCGTTGGCGTACAGCACCAGGCCATAGCCCAAGCCGGCGAGTTCTTCGGCGCGGGTGATGGGGGTCTTGCCTCCGATCACCATGTTCATCAACTGTGGCGCCGCCAGCCGCTGGGGCAGGGCGCGGATCTCTTCCAGCGTGGTGACGGCCTCCACAAACAGGATGTCTGCGCCCGCCTCCTGAAAGCGCTGGGCGCGCTCCACGGCGGCCTCGAAGCCCTGGGTGGCGCAGGCATCCGTGCGGGCCAGGATGAGGGTGCCTGCGTCGCGGCGCGCATCCACGGCGGCTTTGATCTTGCCCAGCATCTCGTCGGTACTGATCACGTCCTTGCCGTTGAAATGACCGCAGCGCTTGGGGCTGACCTGGTCTTCGAGCTGGATGCAGTCGGCCCCCGCGCGCTCCAGCACACGCACCGCATGGTAGGTGTTGAGGGCGTTGCCAAAACCCGTGTCGGCATCGACGATGAGCGGCAGCTCCACCGCGTCGCGGATGCGTGCGGTGTGGTCGGCAATGTCGGTCAGGCCCATGAAGGCCTGGTCGGGCAGGCCGAACCACATGTTGGTCACGCCAGCGCCGGTGACGTAGAGGGCTTCAAAGCCCAGGTCGGCCACCACGCGGGCGGAGAGGGCGTTGAAAGCGCCGGGCACGATGACGCCCCGGCGAGCCTGGGCCAGGGCTTTGAGTTGTTGTCTGGTGTTCATGGTTGGGGTGGTGAGCTGGGTTGCTATATGTTTGATAGCTGTTGGCGCATGAGTCACTAGCGCATCAAGCCATTTTTGCTTTAAAAAATGTCGCCCGGCACCCGCACCCAGCCTTCCATCAGGATGCGGGCGCTGCGGCTCATCAGGGCCTTGGTCACCTTCCACTGGCCGTTGACCTGTGCCGCTTCAGCCCCCACACGCAGGGTGCCCGAGGGGTGGCCAAACCGCACGCTGCTGCGCACGCCCCCGCCCGCTGCCAGGTTGACCAGCGTGCCTGGGATGGCTGCCGCCGTGCCAATGGCCACCGCCGCCGTGCCCATCATGGCGTGGTGCAGCTGGCCCATGGAGAGCGCGCGCACCAGCAGGTCGATGTCTTTAGTGTCAATGGCTTTGCCGCCGGAGGCCGTGTAGCTCGCAGGCGGCGCGACAAACGCGATCTTGGGCGTGTGCTGGCGCGTGGCGGCCTCGCTCACGTGCTGGATCAGTCCCATGCGCAGGGCGCCGTGGGCGCGGATGGCCTCGAAGCGTGCGAGTGCCGCCGCATCGCCATTGATCGCGCCTTGCAGCTCGGTACCGGTGTAGCCCAGTTCCTGGGCGTTGAGAAAAATGGTGGGGATGCCCGCGTTGATCAGCGTGGCGGCAAAGCTGCCGACGCCTGGTACTTCGAGCGTGTCCACGACATTGCCGGTGGGGAACATGGCGCTGCCTTCTTCCCCATCGTCCGCCGGGTCCATGAACTCCAGCGCCACCTCGGCGGCGGCAAAGGTCACACCGTCCAGCTCAAAGTCGCCCGTCTCCTGCACCTGCCCGTGGGCCATGGGCACATGCGCCACGATGGTCTTGCCGATGTTGGCCTGCCAGATGCGGACGGGGAAGGTGCCGTCTTGCGGAAGGCGCGCCGCATCGATCAGCCCCATGTGTATGGCGCAGGGCCCCACCGCTGCCGAGAGGTTGCCGCAGTTGCCGCTCCAGTCCACGAAGGGCTGGTCGATGGACACCTGACCAAACAGGTAGTCCACGTCGTGCTCCGGCCGCGTGCTGCGCGACAGGATCACCGCTTTGCTGGTGCTTGACGACGCATTGCCCATGCCGTCGATCTGCTTGCCATACGGATCGGGGCTGCCCAGCACGCGCAGCAGCAGCGCGTTGCGCGCCGGGCCGGGTTGTTGGGCGGGGGCGGGCAGTTCGTCAAGGCAGAAGAACACGCCTTTGCTGGTGCCGCCGCGCAGGTAGGTAGCCGGGATTCGGATTTGAGAGGCAGTGAGCATGGTTAGAAATACGTAGGCAGGCCGTCGTCGCCGGATGGTGGGTGCGGTTGGGTCAAAAGAGCGGCAGTTGTGTGCTGGACGGGTCGGGCGGCGCGGGCTGCAACGGCCAACGGCCGATGGTTTCGTAGCTGTAGCTGCCGCTCTCGTCGTTGCGGCCCACCACCAGCAGGATTTCGTCGATGGTCCAGGCAATCTGGTTCATCTGTGTAGGGCCCAGGCGTGTTGGCGCCCAGTAGCTGATGGTGGTGTGTGGCGTGTGGCCTGTTTTCGTCGCCAGCCCTTCTGTACTCAGCGCGTGCCGGACTGCCGCTAGCAAGGCATCGAAGCAGTGCGGCCTTCCACGGGCCCGGAAGGACCATTGGATGGTGGTTTGGCCCTGATCTCTGTACACCCCGTCGCGAATGCGGTTGAGCACCAACGTGCATGCGCGCGCCTTCACACCGGCGCCTGCGCGCAACATTTTCTGGCGTATTTCCGGGGTGTCCCCATAGCGGTCCGACAGGGTCTGGTGCCAGTTGTCCATGGGAGACAAGGTACTTTGCTCCAGCCCATTGCGTGCAATGGCGATCCACATCGCTGCAGCCACCTCAGGCGGTGGCTTGGCCATGAAAATCAGCCGGGGGCCTCTCATGGCCGCTGCCTCGCTCCACGTTGCTGGCGGCCAGGAAGTCCTGCGCAAAGCGCTGCAGGACTCCCCCGGCTTCGTAGATGGAAACCTCCTCGGCCGTGTCCAGGCGGCAAGTCACGGGTACTTTGGCGCATGCACCATTTTGACGGCGGATGAGCAGCGTGAGGCGGGCGCCTGGCGCGCGGTGGCCCTCCACGCCATACACCTCCGTCCCATCCAGCCCCAGCGTAGTGCGGTTGACCCCCGCCTCAAACTCCAGCGGCAGCACCCCCATGCCAATCAGGTTGGTGCGGTGGATGCGCTCGAAGCCCTCGGCCACCACCACCTCCACACCCGCCAGGCGGACGCCCTTGGCGGCCCAGTCGCGGCTGGACCCCTGGCCGTAGTCGGCACCGGCAATGACGATGAGCGGCTGGCGGCGGTTCAGATAGGTTTCCATGGCCTCCCACATGCGCATGACCCGGCCTTCGGGCTCCACGCGGGCGAGCGAGCCTTTTTTCACCTGGCCATCCACCACGGCCATCTCGTTGACGAGCTGCGGGTTGGCAAACGTGGCGCGCATGGCGGTGAGGTGATCACCCCGGTGCGTGGCGTAGGAGTTGAAGTCTTCCTCAGGCACGCCCATGCGCGCCAGGTATTCGCCCGCTGCGCTGTCCCGCAGGATGGCGTTTGAGGGTGACAGGTGGTCGGTGGTGATGTTGTCGGGCAGGATGGCCAGCGGGCGCATGCCCTGCAGGGTGCGCGGGTGGGCGGCCAGCGCGCCGATGCCCTCAGTGTCCCAGTAGGGCGGGCGGCGAATGTAGGTGGACTGTGGGCGCCAGTCATACTGGGGCGACACGCGCTCGCTATCGCCCGGCCGCAGGGCGAACATGGGTTCGTACACGGCGCGGTACTGCGCGGGTTTGACGGCTGCCTTCACCACCGCGTCGATTTCGTCGTCGCCGGGCCACAGGTCTTTGAGGCGAATCGCCTGGCCGTCCACCACCGCCAGAACGTCCTTTTCGATGTCAAAACGCACCGTGCCCGCCATCGCATAGGCCACGACCAGCGGGGGCGAGGCCAAGAAGGCCTGCTTGGCATAGGGGTGGATGCGCCCGTCGAAATTGCGATTGCCCGAGAGCACGGCGGTGGCGTACAGATCGCGGTCGATGATCTCCTGCTGGATGGCAGGGTCGAGCGCACCCGACATCCCGTTGCAGGTGGTGCAGGCAAAGGCCACGATGCCAAAGCCGAGCTTTTCCAGGTCGGCCAGCAAGCCCGCCTCCTTCAGATATAGCTCCACCGCCTTGGAGCCGGGCGCCAGCGAGGTTTTGACCCAGGGCTTGCGCGTGAGGCCCAGCCGGTTGGCGTTGCGCGCCAGCAGCGCGGCGGCGATTACGTTGCGCGGGTTGGAGGTGTTGGTGCAGCTGGTGATGGCGGCAATGACCACGGCGCCATCGGGCATCGTGCCGTCCTGCGGGGCGGGCATGGCCCAGGGGCCTGCGATGCCTTGGGCCGCCAGGTCGGATGTGGCAACACGCGCGTGGGGGTTGGAGGGGCCGGCCAGGTTGCGCACCACGCTCGACAGATCGAACACCAGGTTGCGCGCATAGACAGCGCCTTTGAGAGTGTCGGACCACAATCCCGCTGCCTTGGCATAGGTCGCGACCAGCTTCACTTGTTCCGCCTCGCGGCCCGTCAGCGTCAGATACTCCAGCGTCTGTTCGTCGATGCTGAACAGCGCCGCCGTGGCGCCGTATTCGGGCGCCATGTTCGAGATGGTGGCGCGGTCGCCAATCGTGAGCTTGGCGGCGCCTTCGCCAAAGAACTCCAGATAGGCGCCCACCACCTTGGCCTTGCGCAAAAACTCGGTGAGCGCCAGCACCACATCGGTGGCGGTGATGCCGTCCTGGCGATGTCCGGTCAGCTCCACGCCCACGATCTCAGGCAGCCGCATCATCGATGCGCGCCCCAACATCACGTTCTCGGCCTCCAGTCCGCCCACGCCGATGGCGATCACGCCCAGGGCGTCCACATGCGGTGTGTGGCTGTCGGTGCCCACGCAGGTGTCGGGGTAGGCCACGCCACGGTCGGCATGGACCACGGGCGACATTTTTTCCAGATTGATCTGGTGCATGATCCCGTTCCCCGCCGGGATCACATCCACGTTGGCAAAGGCTTTTTTCGTCCACTCGATGAAGTGAAAGCGGTCCTCGTTGCGGCGGTCTTCGATGGCGCGGTTCTTGGCGAAGGCATCGGGGTCGAACCCGCCACACTCCACGGCCAGCGAGTGGTCCACGATGAGCTGCACTGGCACCACTGGGTTCACCTGGGCCGGGTCGCCGCCCTCCTTGGCAATCGCATCGCGCAGGCCCGCCAGATCCACTAGCGCCGTCTGGCCCAGGATGTCGTGGCACACCACGCGTGCCGGATACCAGGGGAAGTCGCGGTCGCGTTTGCGCTCGACGAGCTGGCGCAGGCAGTCATCAATGGTGGCCGGATCGGCGCGGCGCACGATGTTTTCGGCGTGGACTCGGGCGGTGTAGGGCAGGGTGGCCCAGGCGCCCGGTTGCAGAGATTCGACAGCCTCGCGGGCATCAAAGTAGTCGAGCTGCGTGCCGGGCAGCTTCTTGCGATACAGAGTGTTCATGAGCGTGGGGCAGGGAGCTGCGGCCGTTTGGTTTTACTTGCGGTCCTGGATTGGTATGAACGTCAGGTCTTCCGGCCCGGTGTAGTTCGCACTCGGCCGGATGATCTTGTTGTCCTGCCGCTGCTCGATGATGTGTGCCGCCCAGCCGCTTGTGCGTGCGATGACGAACAGCGGCGTGAACATGGCGGTGGGCACACCCATCATGTGGTAGCTCACGGCGCTGAACCAGTCGAGGTTGGGGAACATCTTCTTCACCTCCCACATCACGGTCTCCAGCCGCTCGGCAATGTCATACATCTTGGTGCTGCCCGCCTCCTGCGACAAGTTGTGCGCAACGCCCTTGATGACGACATTGCGCGGGTCGCTCACGGTGTAGACCGGGTGACCAAAACCAATGACCACCTCCTTGGCCTCCACGCGGCGGCGGATGTCGGCCTCGGCTTCGTCCGGGCTGTCGTAGCGTTTCTGGATCTCGAAAGCCACCTCGTTCGCGCCGCCATGCTTGGGGCCCCGCAGCGCGCCGATGGCGCCGGTGATGGCCGAATACATGTCGCTGCCCGTGCCGGCCACCACGCGGGCGGTAAAGGTGCTGGCGTTGAACTCGTGCTCGGCATACAGGTTGAGCGAGGTGTGCATGGCACGCTCCCAGGCAGCGGTGGGTTGGGTGCCATGCAGGAGGTGCAAGAAGTGCGCACCGATGGAGTCGTCATCGGTCTCCACCTCGATGCGGCGGCCCGAGCTGGCCCAGTGGTACCAGTAGAGCAGCATCGAACCGAGAGATGCCATGAGCCGGTCGGCAATGTCGCGCGCACCCGGCAGGTTGTGGTCGTCCTTTTCAGGCAGCGCACAGCCCAGGGCCGAGACGCCCGTGCGCATCACGTCCATGGGGTGGCTGGCGGCGGGCAGCTGCTCCAGCGCCTGCTTCACACTCATCGGCAGGCCGCGCAGGGCCTTGAGCTTGGACTTGTAGGCACGCAGTTCGGCGCGTGTGGGCAGCTTGCCGTGTACCAGCAGGTGGGCGATTTCTTCAAACTCGCAGACCTCGGCAATGTCGAGGATGTCGTAGCCCCGGTAGTGCAGGTCGTTGCCCGTGCGGCCTACGGTGCACAGGGCGGTGTTGCCCGCCGCCACGCCCGAGAGCGCGACGGACTTCTTGGGCTTGAAGCCCGGGGTTTCAACGGTGGTAGTCATGCGGTCTCCTGGTTTACATATGTGTTGGTGATGGCAGCGGGGCGGCCTTTGCCATCCACCGCCACCATTTCAAAAATCCCCTTCAGCACTTCGTCCTGGGGCGAACCCAGCGTGGCGGCCAGACCGGTCACGCACACGGTGAGCGAGCTGCGTCCGACGCGAGTGACCCAGGCGCGCAGCGTGAGCACATGGCCCACGGGCACGGGGGCCAGAAAACGCACGTCGGTCACGCCCGCCATCACCACATCGCGCTGTGCGGCGCCGCGCGCTGCCAGAAACGCCGCCTTGGCCATGAGCTGCAGGGCGTTGCCGCCAAACAGCGTGCCGTAGTGGTTGGCTTCTGCGGGGAAGACGATTTCCGTCAGTTCGACGGTGCCAGTGGGGGTTGTCATGCTTCGCAATTTACGCACAATGGCATTCCGCTGTAAGCCCTAAATTGGCGAATGATTGCGAACGAAAACCCGTCAATTTGCGAATATTGCAAATGACGATCAGGGTGCGATCAAAGAGCACCAAGAAAGATGGAATGAAAAAAACCTTCATGGGTGTGCGCCTGCGCCGCCTGCGCGAAGAGCGCGGCATGACCCAGATTGCACTGGCGCGGGCGCTGGACCTGTCGGCCAGTTACCTGAACCAGCTGGAGCAAAACCAGCGCCCGCTCACCGTGCCTGTGCTGCTCAAGATCAACGCGGTGTTCGGCGTGGATGTGCAGCGCTTCTCAGACGACGATGAGGCGCGCCTCATCACGGGCCTGCGCGAGGTGTTGGCCGACTTGCCTGCCGGGGTGGGCGGGGAGGGCGCGGGCGACGCCGTGTCTCTGGCAGAGATCCGCGAGCTGGCCGCAGGCATGCCCGCTGTGGCGCGCACGCTGCTGGCGTTGCACCAGCGGCACCGTCAGGCGCTGGAGCGCCTGGCCGCTCTGGGCAATGACCGGGGCGGCGAGGGCACCGTGGCCCACCATCCGCCCAGGGCTTATGAAGAAGTGCGTGACTTCTTTTTTGCACGCCAGAACCACATTGCCGAGCTGGACGACGCGGCCGAGCGATGTGCCGCCGACTGGGGCCTGCTGCCCGGGCGGGCGGATGAAGCGCTGGCGCAGCGACTGGACCAGGCCCATGGCGTGCGCGTGGTGGATGTGGCCGACCTGCCCGGGCAGGCGCAACGGGTATTCCAGGCCGATGCCGGCGTGCTGCAGTTGGCGGCGGGCCTGGAGCGCGGGCAGCGCGCGTTTCAGATGGCGACGCAGCTGGCGTTTCTGGAGCAGGGCGCCGAGCTGCAGCGCATTGCCGACGGTGCCGGATTGTCCAGCGACCAGGCCCGGGCGCTGGCACGCATTGGCCTAGCCAACTACTTTGCGGGGGCGCTGGTGCTGCCCTACACCGTCTTCTTGCGGGCGGCCGAAGCGGCGCACTACGACATCGACCGGCTGGGCCAGCAGTTTGGCGTGGGTTTCGAGACCGTGTGCCACCGCCTGTCCACCCTGCAACGCCCCAGTGCGCGCGGTGTGCCGTTCTTCTTCATCCGGGTGGACCGGGCGGGCAACATCAGCAAGCGGCAGTCGGCCACACACTTTCACTTCAGCAAGATCGGCGGCACCTGCCCACTGTGGAATGTGTACGAGGCCTTCGCACAGCCCGGGCGCATCGTGCCGCAGGTGGCGCGCATGCCCGATGGCCGCGCCTATCTCTGGGTGGCGCGTGTGGTGTCGCGCAGCGGCGGCGGCTGGGGCGTGCCCGGCAAGGAGTTCTCCGTAGCCCTGGGTTGTGACATCCGCCACGCGCCGCAACTGGTGTATTCACGCGGGCTGGACCTGGCCAACCCCGAGGCCGCCGTCCCTATCGGCATGGGCTGCAAGGTGTGTGAGCGCGATGCCTGCCCGCAACGCGCGTTTCCGCCCATCGGGCGGGCATTGGATGTGAATGAAAACTGCAGCCGTTTCGCGCCGTACCCCGTGGCGCCAGGGGCGGTTGTCGGGTAAACCCGTGGGCGTTCTGGTTCGGAAATATGCTCATCATTTCATAGCTTGTGAGGTAAGTCGCTGTGGCGCTAGAGGCACTTTTTTCTTAAATTTTTCGCCGTAACCAAATGTTGGCTCCACAGTGGCTGGATTGCCGCTATCCTGCGCAATTTGCATGGTGTCTGGTCGGCTCCCCGGCCAGCAAAGCAAAGGCACGTCTCTGACTTCTTCCACTGCTTCCCCGCTGGCTGCCCTGGCACCCCCAAGCCGCTATCGGCATTGGGTGGCGGGCATGGGTGTGGCCGTTCTGGGGTTGGTGGTGAGCCTGTGGCTGGCGCAACACCAGGCCGCGTCGATGGCGCAGATCGAAGAAGCGCGCTTCACCCAGGAGACACGGGCGTTTACCGAGGCGCTGAGCCAGCGCATTGCCGGTCACACCGAGGTGGTCAACGGCCTGCGGGGCCTGTTCACGGCCAACCCCCGCTTGTCGCGCCTGGACTTTGAACGGGCCGCCAGCGAGATGGAGGTGGGCCAGCGCTACCCCGGTGTTCGCAACCTGTCTTTCACGCGCTGGGTGCCTGGGCGTGAGCGCGAGGCCTACGAGGCCAGGGTGAGGGCGGACACTTCGTTGTCACCCGACGGTTTGCCCCAGTTCAAGATCCACCCACCCGGCGAGCGTGCCGAGTACTTCGTGGCCGAGTATCTCTGGCCCATGTTCGGCAATGAAGGGGTGCTGGGCCTGGATATCAGTGCCCAGCCCGCCAACCTGGCCGCCATGCGCTACAGCCGCGACAGCGGGCAGACCGTGGTGTCTGCTCCTTTCGATCTGCTGCAGGAGACAACACATCGCGCAGGCATCGTCATCCGCGTGCCGGTGTTCGACCCCACCGCCGGCACGGCCGAGCAGCGTTTTGTGGGCGCGGTGGCGTCCACCCTGCGGGTCTATGACCTGGTGCAGGGGCTGGGCAGCCAGGGGTTTCTGAACGGCATCGCTGTCGCCATGGCGGACCTGGGGCCGGTGCGCCCGGATTCGGGCGATGCCATGGTGCGCCCCCTGCTGGAGCAGACGGCCCCGGGCCTGCCCGGTGTGCGGCCCCTGGTGCGTGAGCTGGGGGTGCATGACCGGCGCTGGCAGCTGACCTTCTACCCGACCCGGTCGTTCCTGACGGCGTCGGAAACGCGCTTGCCGTGGCTGGCCGGGCTGGCGGCCGCGGTGGTGTCGTTGTTGCTGGCTTCCGTCGTGGCCCTGCTGGTGCGCCAGCGCACCCTCGCGCTGGTGCGCGCCCAGCTGTCCGACGATGCCCGGCGCGAGAGTGAGGAGCGGTTCCGTGCGCTCTTCAACCAGGCCACCGTGGGTGTCGCACAGGTGGACTCGGCCACGGGCCAGTTTGTGCGCGTCAACCAGCGCTACGGAGACATCCTGGGGTACAGCCCGGAGGAGATGGTGGGCATGACCTTTCAGAGCCTCACCCACCCCGATGACCTGGCAGCGGACCTGGCGCAAGTGAGGCGGCTGCAGAGCGGCGATGTGCCCGAGTACCGGCTGGAGAAACGCTACATCCACAAGGATGGGCACGAGGTCTGGGGCGACCTGACCGTGTCGTCGATGTGGGCATCAGGCTCCGCGCCCGGCCACCACATTGCCGTGGTGCAGGACATCACTGCGCGCAAGCGCATGGAAGAAAACCTGCGGGCCAATGAACAACGCCTGCGCAGCATTCTGGAGCGCCTGCCCATGGGCCTGTGCCTGGTGCAGGACGATGGGCTCATCAGCTTTCGCAACCAGCGGTATGTCCAAATCTGCGGCTACACGCAGGAGGAGGTGCCCGACACCGACACCTGGTGGCAGCGTGCCTATCCCGACGCCGCTGAGCGCGACGCGATCCGCCAGAGGCTGCTGGACTCCAAACACCTGGGCGTGATCCCGCTGGCCGAGTACACGATCCGCTGCGCAGACGGCAAGTACAAGCCCGTGGAGATCTCCGGCATTTTTGTCGAGGGGGGGCGCCTGATCACCATGCAGGACCTGAGTGAGCGCAAAGCCGCCGAGGAAGAGATCAACCAGCTGGCCTACTACGACCCGCTCACCCGCCTGCCCAACCGCCGTTTGCTGATGGACCGGCTGCAGCAGGCGCTGGCCACCAGCGCGCGCCACCAGCGCAGTGGAGCACTGCTGATGCTTGACCTGGACAACTTCAAGACGGTGAACGAAACCCGGGGCCACGACCGGGGCGATGCCTTGCTGTTGCAGGTGGCGCACCGTTTGCGCGGCTGCGTGCATGAAGACGACACCGTGGCCCGACAGGGCGGCGACGAATTTGTGGTGGTGCTGGAAGACCTGGGCGACAGCCCCGAGGAGGCCGCAGCGCGCGCCGAGGACGTTGGGCAGCGCATCCTGGGTGTGCTGCGCGAGCCCTACCAGATCGATGGCGCTGCGCACCACAGCTCGCTGAGCATGGGTGTCACCATCTACAGTGGCACGCGCGAGACCGTGGATGAGCTGCTCAAGCGTGCCGACCTGGCGCTGTACCAGGCCAAGAACGCGGGGCGTGACACCTTGCGCTTTTATGACCCCCAGATGCAGGCTGCGGTCAGCGCCCGCGCCACGCTGGAGCTGGACATGCGGGTGGGCCTGGCCCAGGGCCAGTTCGAGCTGTATTACCAACCCCAGATCGACCACGGCCGCATTACCGGGGCCGAGGCGTTGCTGCGCTGGCGGCACCCGCGCGATGGATTCATCTCGCCCGCGCATTTCATCCCGCTGGCCGAAGAAACCGGCCTGATCCTGCCGCTCGGCGAGTGGGTGCTGCAGGCAGCATGTCGGCGGCTGGCCGCATGGGCCCAGCAGCCCGACCTTGCCTTGCTGAGCCTGGCCGTGAACGTGAGCCCACGGCAGTTCCACCAAAGCGGCTTTGTTGCCCAGGTGCTCGCGGCGCTGGCGGGTGCGGGGGCCGACGGCCACCAGCTCAAGCTGGAGATGACTGAAGGCCTGCTGCTGCAAGACGTGGAAGACACCATCGACAAGATGGGCCAGCTCAAGGGCTACGGCGTGGGCTTTTCGCTGGACGACTTTGGCACGGGCTATTCGTCGCTGAGCTACCTCAAGCGCCTGCCGCTGGACCAGCTCAAGATCGACCAGAGCTTTGTGCGCGACGTGCTGACCGACCCCAACGACGCGGCCATTGCCCGCACCGTGGTGGCGCTGGGCACCAGCCTGGGCCTGCGCGTGATTGCGGAGGGCGTGGAGACCGAGGCGCAGCGCGAGTTTCTGGAGCGCCACCACTGCCACGCCTGGCAGGGCTACCTGCTCAGCCCCCCCGTGGCAGTGGCGGAGTTTGAGGCGCTGGTGCGCCGAACCAATGGCGCCCTGGATGGGCGCCTTGGATGACGCGGGGCGTGCGGCGTGCGGCGGGCGCAGGGTGGCGTGTGTTGCGCGGAGTGCAGGTGGCAACACGCCGCCGGAAACCCTTTGCAACCGCAGTCTGGCTGCGCCACCTATGATGCAGGCGCTCCACCGCTGCCGCCTTCATGTTCTTCAAAAAGCCTTCGCCGCCCGCACCCTCGCCATTGACGCAGGGCTTTGACGCGCAGCGCGAACGCTCGGTGATTGCCGAGATGCTGCTCAAGCGCTCGGCCAAGCTGATCCTGGGGCGCAGCGAGCTGGAGATCATTCGCGGGGTATGCCAGGCCATTGTGGATGTCTCCAGCCACATCCGCCTGGCCTGGACCTGGTTCGGTCCGACCGACACGCACACCATCCGCCCGCAGGTGTTTGCAGGCCCGGCGGCGGCCTATGCCGAATCGCTGAACATCGAACGCAACCTGCTCACCCGCATTGGCCCTGCCTTCACCACGCTGGACGGCAAGTCTGCAGGCCCTTTCACGGTGTCGCAGTTTTCGCCGTTTGGGCCCTGGCGCGACGCAGCCCGCCACCACGACATCCACCACGTGCTGGCCTTGCCCATCGCCTCCACCTTCAACGGCTACAGCGGCATCTTTGTGCTGTATGCCGACCGTGATGGCTACTTTGATGAAGTCGGCGTCAGCCTGTTTGCAGGGCTGGCCGAGCTGTTCGGCTCCCTCATGACCGTGGCCGCCGAACGCCAGGAGCTGCAGCGCGCCGCCTACCACGATGCGCTCACCGGGCTGCTCAACCGCCATGCGGTGGACCTGATCGACCGGCGCGTGTACCGCGCCTCGCTGTTTGAGCCCGTCTCGTCCATCCTGTTGATGGACCTGGACCGGTTCAAGAGCATCAATGACCGTTTTGGCCACGACGCGGGCGACAAGGCCCTGCAGGCGGTGGCCCGGGTGCTGACCGACACCTTGCGGCGTGGCGACGAGATCATTCGCTGGGGCGGCGAGGAGTTTCTGGTCTGCCTGCCGCAGACCGCGCTGCCCGACGCGCTGAAGGTGGCCGAGAAACTGCGCCGCGCGGTGGAGAGCATCACCGATCCCGAGCAGCTCACCGTGTCGATTGGCGCGTGCGAAATCTCTGCACTGCAGCACCTGCCCCAGGCGGTGGCCCGCGCAGACGAAGCCCTGTTCCAGGCCAAGTCGGGTGGGCGTAACCAGGTGTGTGTGCTGCATTGACGTTGCCCGCTTTTGACTATCAAATTTGATAGCAAACAAGCCATATCACACTAGCGCATCAGGCCATTTTTGCCGATTTTTCGCCTGCGCAGTGCCCCCAGGCGCCACCCACGGCCCTGGAGGCCGGGGGGCGGGCAGGCGGCGCGGTATCATTCCGGCCTTGCCCACACCCGGCCCTGCCGGTGTGCTTTACGCCGGGACTGCGCACCGGCGCCCTGGTTGACCCCCGCGTCCCTCCTGCATTTATCCGCCTTCTGATCCGTGCGTCTTACCTCGATCAAGCTCTCTGGCTTCAAGTCGTTCGCTGAACCCACCAACTTCATGCTGCCCGGGCAACTGGTGGGCGTGGTGGGCCCCAACGGCTGCGGCAAGTCCAACATCATGGACGCGGTGCGCTGGGTGCTGGGCGAGAGCAAGGCCAGCGAGCTGCGCGGCGAGAGCATGCAGGACGTGATCTTCAGCGGCACCACCACCCGCAAGCAGGCCAGCCGCGCCAGCGTGGAGCTGGTGTTTGACAACTCCGACCACCGCGCAGGCGGCCAGTGGGGCCAGTACGGCGAGGTGGCCGTGCGCCGCGTGCTCACGCGCGACGGCACCAGCAGTTACTTTCTGAACAACCAGCCCGTGCGTCGGCGCGACGTGCAGGACGTGTTTCTGGGCACGGGCCTGGGGCCCCGCGCCTACGCCATTATCGGCCAGGGCACCATCAGCCGCATCATCGAAAGCCGCCCTGAGGAACTGCGCCTGTTCCTCGAAGAAGCCGCCGGAGTCTCCAAATACAAGGAGCGCCGCCGCGAGACCGAAAACCGCCTGTCGGACACGCGCGAGAACCTCACGCGGGTCGAAGACATCCTGCGCGAGCTGAATGCCAACCTCGAAAAGCTCGAAAAGCAGGCCGAGGTGGCCGCCAAATACAACACGTTGCACGCCGATGCGACGCTCAAGCAGCACCAGCTGTGGTTCCTGAAGCGGGCCGAGGCCGAGGAGCAGCAGAACAAGGTGCGCCTGGACGGCCTGCAGGCCGTGAACGACCTCGAATCGCGCATGGCCGACCTGCGCGCGGTCGAGTCGGACCTCGAAACCATCCGCCAGGCCCACTACGCCGCGGGCGACCAGGTCAACCAGGCCCAGGGCAAGCTCTACGAAGCTACGGCCGAGGTCGGCAAGCTCGAAGCCGAGATCCGCTACGTGGTGGAAGGCCGCCAGCGCGTGGAGCAGCGCCTGGTGCAACTGGCCGAGCAGATCGCGCAATGGCAGACCCGCAAGGAAGAGGCCGACATCGAGCTGGAGAACCTGGCCGGTGCGGGTGTGGACGCCGAAGAACGCGCCGAGCTGCTGGCCGCCCAGGTCGAAGAACAAGCCATGCAGCTGCCCGACCTGGAAGAGGCCCTGCGCCAGGCGCAAAGCCGCACGGCCGAGCAACGGACTGCCGTGGTGCAGGTGCAGCAGCAGATTGGCGTGCTCGCTGCCGAGCAGCGCAGCTTTGACGAGCAAAGCCGCCAGCTCGACGCCCGCTTCGAGCGCCTGCGCACCGACCGCAATGCGCTAGCCGCGCCCGACGAAGCCCGCCTGACCAACTTGCGCGAGCAGCTCGAAGAAGCGCAAGAGATCGCTGAAACCACCGCAGCCCGCCTGCACGAGCTGCAGGAGTCCGTGCCCCAGCTGGACGACGACCGCCGCGCACGCCAGCAGGCAGTTAACAGCGAGAGCGCACGCCAGGCTGAGCTGTCGGCCCGCATGGAGGCACTCAAGGCGCTGCAGGAAAAGGTCAAGACCGACGGCAAGCTGCGCCCCTGGCTCGCCAAGCACGGCCTCGATGGCCTGCAGGGCCTGTGGAGCCGTATCCACATCGAACCCGGCTGGGAAAACGCGCTCGAAGCGGCCCTGCGCGAGCGCCTGGCTGCGTTGGAAGTAGGGCGCCTGGACATGGTTCGCGGCTTCCTGGGCTCCGGCGGCAACGATGCGCCGCCCGCACGCCTGGCCTTCTACAGCGCCCCCGCTGCGGGCCACCCCGAAACATCGTCGCCCCATGCCCGCCTGTCGGACCTGCTGCGCCTGAACGACGCGGGCCTGCGTGCCGTGTTGGTGGACTGGCTGCAGGGCTGCTACACCGCGCCCACGCTGGACGACGCTTTGGCCCGCCGCAGCACGCTGCAGCCCGGCGAAGTGGTGTTTGTGCCCACAGGCCATGCCGTCAGCGCGCACAGCGTGAGCTTTTACGCGCAGGACTCCGAGCAGTCCGGCATGCTGGCCCGCGCCCAGGAGATCGAGCACCTCGAAAAGGAATTGCGCGCGCAGGCACTGATCGCCGAAGAATCACGCACCGCTTTGGTCCGTGCGGAAGCGGCCTATGCCGATGCCTCGCAGCGCCTCGTGGCCGCACGCCGCGAAGCGACCGAAACACAAAGCCGCGCCCACGAGCTGCAGGTCGAAACCCTGCGCCTGACCCAGCTGGCCGAGCAGACACGCGCCCGCAGCGCACAGATCGACGGCGACCTGGCCGAGGTCGAAGCCCAGCTGGCCGACCTGCAGGAACGCCGCGTGGCCGCCGAGGCACGCTTTGAAGAGCTGGACATGCAGCTGGCCGACAGCCAGGAGCGCGAGGCCCAGCTGGGCGACAAGGTCATTGAGGCCGAACGCAAGCTCACCGCCTGCCGCGAACAGCAGCGCACGCTGGAGCGCCAGGCGCAGGAGGCCACGTTCTCGCAGCGCAGCCTGGAGGCGCGCCGGGGCGAACTCAACCGCTCTATCGAAACCGCCACACAACAGGCCAAAGCCCTGGCCGACGAAGAGCAGCGTGCGCGCGATGAACTCGCCCGTCTCTCTGACGCCGCCGCCCAAGGCGGCCTGCAGGCCGCGCTGGAAGTGAAGATGGAGCGCGAAAAGGCACTGGCCGCCCAGCGCAGCGAATACGACGACCTGACCACCAAGCTGCGCGCCAGCGACGAGCGCCGCATGCAGCTGGAGCGCGCGCTCGACCCGCTGCGCCAGCGCATCACTGAGTTCCAGCTCAAGGAACAGGCCGCGCGCCTGGGCCTGGAGCAGTACACCACCTTGCTGCAAGACGCCCAGGCCGATCTGGAAGCCGTGGCCCGCTCCATCGAGGAGGGCAATGTGCGCATGGGCGGCCTGCAGAGCGAAATCGACCGCCTGCACCGCGAGATCGCGGCATTGGGCGCCGTCAACCTGGCCGCACTGGATGAACTGAAGCTGGCCAGCGAGCGCAAGGTGTTCCTCGATGCGCAGACCGCCGACCTGACCGAGGCCATGAACACGCTGGAAGACGCGATCCGCAAGATCGACGGCGAAACGCGCCAGCTGCTCTCGGGCACGTTCGACACCGTGAACGCGCACTTTGGCCGCATGTTCCCCGAGCTGTTCGGGGGCGGCCAAGCCAAGCTCATCATCACCGGCGACGAAATCCTCGATTCCGGCGTACAGGTGATGGCCCAGCCACCCGGCAAGAAGAACCAGACCATCCACCTGCTGTCAGGCGGCGAAAAGGCCCTCACGGCCATCGCGCTGGTGTTCGCCATCTTCCAGCTCAACCCCGCGCCGTTCTGCCTGCTGGACGAGGTGGACGCGCCCCTGGACGACGCCAACACCGAACGTTATGCCAAGCTGGTGTCCAGCATGAGCAAGGGCACACAGTTCCTGTTCATCAGCCACAACAAGATCGCGATGGAAATGGCCGAGCAACTGATCGGCGTGACCATGCAGGAGCAGGGCGTGTCGCGCATCGTGGCCGTGGACATGGAGTCGGCCCTGACGATGGTGGACGCTTGAACCCATTGATTCAAACATGAGCACATTGCAACTGAGTCTCGCCATCATCGGTGGCCTGGTGCTGGCCCTGATCGTGGCCTACAACACCTGGACCTCGCGCCGCAACGCGCCCAAGCGCGCCTTGCCCACGGAGCACGACCCAGCGGCAGAGCCCGCGCAGCGCCTGGAGCCGGGTTTTGATGCCGCTGCGGCGGGGGCAATGCCGCCCAGCGAGTTCCATGGCCTGGACCGGGGGCCGGAGCCGTCTGAACACACCGTGGATGCGGGCGACGCCCTGCAACTGCCCGTGCCACCGTTTTCGTCCGAGCGCCGCCCCGGGCTGGACCCGCTCATCGACGTGATCGCCTCGCTGCAGCCCGAGCATGTGGTGTCGGGCGATGCGGCGCTGGCCGCGTTGCCGCCCACCCGCCGCGCAGGCAGCAAGCCCTTTGCCATCGAAGGCCTGAACGAAGCCACCCAGCAGTGGGAAACCCCGGCCCCTGGCCAGCGCTACCAGTCCTTCCAGGCGGGGGTGCAGCTGGCCAACCGCATGGGCGCGCTCAACGAGATCGAGTTCTCCGAGTTCGTGGTCAAGGCCCAGGCCTTTGCCGACACGATCAACGCCGCCCCCGACTTCCCCGACATGCTGCAGGAAGTGGCCCGCGCCCGCGAGCTGGACCAGTTCGCCAGCGACCACGACGCTCAGCTGATGTTCATGCTGCGCGCCCGCCAGGCCGCCTGGAGCCCTGGCTACGTGCAGCAGAACGCTGCCCGCCTGGGTTTTGTGCCCGGCGCAATGCCCGGCCGCCTGGTGCTGCCCGCCAGCACCCAGGGCCTGCCGCCCTTGCTCACCCTGGGGTACGACACCCAGGCCGCGCTGGCCGAAGACCCGGACCAGTCCGCGATTCGCGACATCACCCTGAGCCTGGATGTCGCCCAGGTGCACCGCACCGAGCAGCCTTTTGCCCGCCTGCGCGACGTGGCCGCCGCCCTGTGCCAGGCCATGGATGGCGTGCTGTGCGACCAGAACGGCACGCCGCTGCCCGCCATGGCCATGGACCCGATCGCTGCAGACCTGGAGCTGCTGTATGACCAGCTCGATGGACGCGATCTGTCGGCGGGGTCGGTGTTGGCGCGGCGCCTTTTCAGCTGAGCGCCGGTGCGGCTATGACCGACAATCTGGATCTTTTTTCGGCTCCAGCGCTAGTGGATCAAGCACAGCCTGCTATCAAAATCAAAGCACTGCGCGACCAGCTCAACCAGTGGGCGCACCAGTACTACGTGCTGGACGAGCCCACCGTGCCCGACGCCGAATACGACCGCGTGTTCCGCGAGCTGCAGGCGCTGGAAGCAGCGCACCCTGACCTGGTCACCCCCGACTCGCCCACGCAGCGCGTGATTGGCGCGGTGATGGAGGGCCTGGCCCCCGTGCGCCATACGGTGCCCATGCTCAGCATTTACACCGAAACCGACACCGAGGCCACGGGCGCCCAGGCGTTTGATGCCCGCGTGCGGCGCGAGCTGGGCCTGACCGACGCTGACCCTGCCATCGAATACGTGGCCGAACCCAAGTTTGACGGCCTGGCCATGAGCCTGCGCTATGAAAACGGCCGCCTGGTGCAGGCCGCCACGCGCGGTGATGGCGAGATGGGCGAGGACGTGACGCACAACATCCGCACCATCCGTCAGATTCCGCTGACCCTGCCCGTCGGTGTGCCTTCTTTGCTCGAAGTGCGCGGCGAGGTCTACATGCGCCGCGCCGACTTCGACGCGCTGAACGAGCGCCAGCGGGAGCAGGGCGGCAAGACCTTTGTGAACCCACGCAATGCGGCTGCGGGTGCGGTGCGCCAGCTGGACTCCAACATCACCGCCCAGCGGCCCTTGAGTTTTTTTGCCTATGGCCTGGGCGCGATCACGCCGCCTGCCGATGGCGGGCCGGTGTTCCGCACGCACTACGAGATGCTGCAGACGCTGAAATCCTGGGGGTTTCCGGTTGCAGCGCAGGTACAAATTGCGGTGGGTGCTACTGAATTGGTAGCGTTTCACCAGCAGGTGGGCGCCAGCCGCGATGCGCTGCCGTACGACATCGATGGCGTCGTCTACAAGGTCAACTCCCTGCAGTTGCAGCGCGACCTGGGCTTCAAGACCCGCGAGCCGCGCTGGGCCGTGGCGCACAAGTACCCAGCGCAGGAGATGGCCACCAAGATCGAAGGCATCGACGTGCAGGTGGGACGCACCGGCAAGATCACGCCTGTGGCGCGCCTGGCGCCGGTGTTTGTGGGCGGGGTTACCGTCACCAACGCCACGCTGCACAACCTGTTCGAGATCCGCAAGAAGGGCGTGCGTGAGGGCGACACCGTTATCGTGCGCCGTGCGGGCGATGTGATCCCCGAGGTGGTGGGCGTGATGCCGGGCAAGCGCACGGGCTATGTGCCCAACTTCCGCATGCCCACAGCTTGCCCCGTGTGCGGCAGCGCCGTGGTGCGCGAAAAGGGCGAGGCCAACCACCGCTGCACCGGCGGCCTGTTCTGCGCCGCGCAGCGCAAGGAGGCGATCCTGCACTTTGCCGCGCGCCGCGCCATGGACATCGAGGGCCTGGGCGACAAGCTGGTAGACCAGCTGGTGGACGCGAATGTCATCCGCACGTTGCCCGACCTGTACCGGCTGGGCCTGACCTCGCTGATTGCGCTGGAGCGCATGGCCGAGAAATCGGCTCAGAACGTGCTGGCGGCGCTCGAAAAATCCAAGCAGACCACGCTGCCGCGCTTCTTGTTTGCCCTGGGCATCCGCCACGTGGGCGAGGCCACGGCCAAGGACCTGGCGCGGCATTTCGGAGTGCTCGACGCCATCATGGATGCGACGGAAGAGCAGCTGCTGGCCGTCAACGACGTGGGCCCCATTGTGGCCAAGGCCATCCGCACCTTCTTTGAACAGCCGCACAACCGCGAGGTGGTCGAGCAACTGCGCGCCTGCGGCGTGACCTGGCCCGAGGGGCCGGTGGCCGAGCGCGCTCCGCAGATCCTGGCGGGCAAGACGGTGGTGCTGACCGGTACCTTGCCCACCCTGAGCCGAGACGCCGCCAAAGACCTGCTGGAGGCGGCTGGTGCCAAGGTGGCGGGCTCCGTCAGCAAAAAGACCAGCTACGTGGTGGCGGGCGAAGAAGCCGGAAGCAAGCTGGCCAAGGCCCAGGAACTGGGTGTGCCCGTGCTCGACGAAGCCGGCATGCTGGAACTGTTGTCAGGCCAGGGTGTCTGACGGAGCACGGTGCACCATGCCCGACTCTCTTTTCGCGTTCTCATTCCCCTTTCTCCTTCCTGACCGGCCCCTGGTGGGGCGGTCCTGAAGCGACCCCCAATCTCCCGGCGATTCATTGATGCACAACTGGCTGCTTTCTTTCCGGGCCCGCATGGCGAGCCTGTTGGCCTGGGTTCCCCGGCCCGTGCGGCGCCTGCTGCTGTGGACGGTGGTGGCGGTGCCCGCTGCGCTGCTGGTGTTCACGCTGGCGCTGGTGCCTTTTACTCCCGGCATCAGCGACATCCGCAAGGCCAAGAGCGAGCTGCCGGCGCAGCTCATGTCGGCCGACGGCAAGCTGCTGGCCGAATACCGCTGGGCCAACCGCGAATGGGTGGAGCTGAACCAGATTTCGCCCAACGTGGTGGACGCGCTGATAGCAACCGAGGACCACCGTTTCTACAAGCACTTCGGGCTGGACTGGCGCCGCACGGCGTCGTCGGTGGTGCTGACGCTCCGTGGGGACCCGCAGGGCGGCTCCACCATCACCCAGCAGCTGGCGCGCAACCTGTTCCCGGAGGAAATCGGGCGCTCGCGCACGCTCACGCGCAAGCTCAAGGAGGCGATCACCGCGCTCAAGATCGAGGCGTCGTATTCCAAGGACGAAATCCTGGAGACCTACCTCAACACCGTGCCGTTTCTGTACAACGCCTACGGCATCGAGATGGCCGCGCGTACCTATTTCGACAAGTCGGCCGACAAGCTCAATGTGCTGGAAAGCGCCACCCTGATTGGCATGCTCAAGGGCACGGCCTACTACAACCCGGTGCTCAACCCCGAGCGCGCGCAGGCCCGCCGCAACACGGTGCTGTCGCAGATGGTCAAGCGGGGCAAGCTCGATGCCAAGCAGTTCGAGACCCTGCAAAAACGCCCGCTGCGCATCAACTTCGAACGCCAGACGGAGGTGATGGGCCCGGCGCCGCACTTTGCGATCCAGCTGCGCAAGCAGCTCATCGACTGGGCCGACAGCAAGGGCTACAGCCTGTATTCGGACGGTCTGGTGATTCGCACCACCATCGATTCGCGCCTGCAGGCCTATGCCAACCAGGCGGTGGCACGGCAGGGCCGGCAATTGCAAGGCGTGGCAGACACCGCCTGGTCGCAGCGCAATGGCTGGGGCCCCAAGAACGAGCTGGTGCAGACCCTGGTGCGCGAGAGCGCCGAATATCGCGCGGCCGTGGACAAAGGCGACACCCCTGAAGACGCCCTGAAGGCGCTGATGGATGACGCCTCCTTCATGGCCAAGCTGCGCGCCGAAAAGACGCGTGTGCAGGCGGGCTTTCTGGCGCAAGACCCGGTCACCGGCCATGTGCTGGCCTGGGTGGGCAGCCGCGACTTTGCGCAAGACCCGTTTGACCATGTGCAGGCTGCGCGCCGCCAGCCGGGCTCAACCTTCAAGCCGTTTGTGTATGGCGCTGCGTTTGCCAACGGCGCCGCGCCCGAAGACACGTTGATGGATACCGCCGTCGAAATCCCGCTGGGCGGTGGCCGCGTCTGGCGCCCCACCGATGGCGGCCCGCCCAGCGACCAGCCCATGACGCTGGCCGATGGCCTCGCGCTGTCCAAGAACACCATCACCGCGCAGGTGATGCAGCAAGTGGGCCCGGCCCGCGTGGCCGAAGTGGCACGCGCCCTGGGCGTGCGGCAGTCCAAGCTGGAGGAGGTTCCGTCCCTCGCGCTGGGCACCAGCCCGGTCACGCTCAAGGAGATGATCTCGGCCTACAGCAGCATCGTGAACCTGGGCCGCTATGTGGAGCCCGTGCTCATCACCAGCATCGAAGACCGCCACGGCAAGGTGCTTGAGACCTTTGCCAAGCCCGTGCCGGAAGAGGTCTTCCAGCCCCGGGCTGCCCAGACCCTGCGCAACACCATGCGCGGTGCCGTGGACCGGGGCACGGCCACGGCCATCCGCACGCGGTATGGCATCCAGGCCGACGTGGCGGGCAAGACCGGCACCACACAAGACAACACCGATGGCTGGTTCATCCTGATGCACACCCGCGTGGTGGCAGGCGCATGGGCCGGCTTCAACGACGGGCGCATCACGCTGCGCAGCGACTACTGGGGGCAGGGCGCGCGCAGTGCGTTGCCCATGGTGGGCGAGTTCATGCAGCAGGCCATCCGCAACAAGGTGATCGACGGCAACGACCGGTTTGTGGACGAGTTCGACACCAGCCCGCCGCCACCGCCCGACAGCTCGCTCAGCACCATGCGCGACTGGATCCGGGGGCTGTTCCGCACCGACCCCCAGCAACCCCCGGTGCCTGGCATGCCGCCAAGGCCTGCGGGTGCGGGTGGTTTGCCGCCGGTCACCAGCGACCCACCGGGTTCTGTATCTCCGCCAGTGCCTGCGGAAGACCGGGTGGGGGGCGAATAGGCCGTTGCGTCTTCCGGGCTTCTGTGACACCAGCGCCTTCGGTGCGATGGGGTGGGTGTTGCCTTGGGGCCTTAAAGCAATGCCGCCTGAATAGGGGCTTTGCGAGGTGTAGGACGTTGTCGCCAAAGTCTGCGTCCAGCGTTTGTCGCCCGCACTAAGCGCGCAAGCGAACAGACCCTGCCAGAGGTGCCCC
The DNA here is from genome assembly GCF_059423685.1 of Acidovorax sp. GW460-11-11-14-LB4. Taxonomy (NCBI): domain Bacteria; kingdom Pseudomonadati; phylum Pseudomonadota; class Betaproteobacteria; order Burkholderiales; family Comamonadaceae; genus Acidovorax; species Acidovorax sp. GW460-11-11-14-LB4. The sequence continues at coordinate 44,562 of NZ_JBWKYJ010000005.1, forward strand.
GCACAGTGGCGCATGCAGTCGTCGGACTGCATGCAACGCCAAAGGACTCACCATGAAAACAATCACCACCACCTTGCTGGTACTGGCCACCCTGACGTTGGGCGCCTGCACCGGCCCCATGGGCCCTCCGGGCGCGCAAGGCAATACCGGCAACACGGGCTACACCGGCAAGACTGGCGATACCGGCTACACCGGCGCGACGGGAGCCACGGGCAACCAGGGCAATACGGGCTACACCGGGGCCACTGGCAGCATGGGCTCGACGGGGGCCACCGGAGGACAGGGCAGCACCGGGGCCACCGGCATGCAGGGGGCTACCGGCTACCAGGGTGACACGGGGGCCACGGGCGCAAAGGGAAATACGGGCAACACCGGCAGCAAGGGCAACACCGGAAACACCGGCAGTGCCGGTAGCTCGGGCGACGGCAATACCGTCATCGTGATTCCTGCCAAGCCTTGATGCGCTGCGCGCGGCAGGTGCGATAAGACCACGGCCTGATGGGTTGGCCGCGCAGTCAGGCCACCGTACTGGGCCACACGATGGCCTGGGCCACGATCACGGTCTGTCCATTGAAGGTGGCCGCAGGAGAGCCATACAGCCGATAGCCCAGCGCCAGCGCGTCGCTCACGCGGCGGCAGAAGCTGGCGTCGTCGGGGCCGGTGAGCAGGCGGTAGGCGGGCAGGCCATCGGGCGGCACACTGGCCGGTGGGGTGGACACGGGTGATGCTGCGGAGGTGGCAACTGTCATGGCAGGGCCTACTCAATGTCGATGAAGTGCATGCCCATGGTGCCCGCCTTGCGGTCGGCAAAGTAGCACTCCAGTGTTTCTTTCACGGTGCGGAAGGCCAGCTCGTCCCAGGGCACCTCGTCTTCGGCAAACAGCCGCGCCTCGATGGTCTCGTAGCCCGGGTTGAACTGGTCGCTGAGCAGCGTGGCGCGGTAGAACAGGTGCACCTGGCCCACGCGACGCACGTTCAGCAGGCTGAACAGGGGGCCGATCTCGATCTGCGCACCGGCTTCCTCATCGGTCTCGCGCACCGCACCCTGTGCCGTGGTTTCGTCCAGCTCCATGAAGCCTGCGGGCAGCGTCCATTTGCCCCAGCGGGGTTCGATGTTGCGTTTGCACAGCAGGATGCGGCCATCGGGCAGCGCGGGCACCGTGCCCACCACATTGAGCGGGTTCTCGTAGTGCACCGTGTTGCAGGCGGGGCAGACCGCACGCTGTTTGGTGTCGCCGTCGTCCGGCAGGCGGTACACCACGGCGGTGCCACAGGCGCGGCAATGTTTGATGGGGCTGCGGTAGGTCATGCAGGGGTTTGAGGGTCAGAGTTGCTGATAGCGCTAGTGAAACATGCGCTACCAGCTATGAAAATCGTAGCATTTTCGGCGTTTGCCTGGCCGGGCAGCGGGGCTGCCCGGTGGTCTTCAGACTACGGTCAGGCGCAAGGGCGTGAGTCCTGCCATGCCGCCTTCGAGCGTATCGCCACGCACCACGGCGCCCACGCCTTCGGGGGTGCCGGTGTAGATCAGGTCGCCGGGCTGCAGCTCCCACGCGGCCGACAGGTGCTCGATGGTCTCGGCAATGTTCCAGATCAACTGGGTCACGGTGCTGCGCTGGCGGTCCGCTCCGTTGACCTGCAGCCAGATGGGCGCGTTGGCCACATCACCTGCCTGCGCTGCCGGGGTGATGGGGCCGATGGGAGCGCTGGCGTCAAAGCCCTTGCCGATGCACCAGGGGCGGCCCTGTTTCTTCATGTCGTTCTGCAGGTCGCGGCGGGTCATGTCGAGGCCCACGGCGTAGCCATAAATGTGGCTGAAAGCGTCGGCAGCCTGAATGTTCTTGCCGCCCTGGCCAATGGCCACCACCAGCTCGATCTCGTGGTGCAGGTTGGCAGTGAGGCTGGGGTAGGGCAGTTGCCCGGTTTCGCCCGCGTTGACGACCACGATGGCATCCGCAGGCTTGAGGAAGAAGAATGGTGGCTCGCGGCCGGTGAAACCCATCTCCTTGGCGTGTTCTTCGTAGTTGCGGCCCACGCAGTAGATGCGGTGTACCGGAAACCGTTCGCCGCTGCCCACCACGGGCACGCTGACCACGGGGGCTGGAGGAAACACGTAGCTCATGTCTGCCTTTCAATGGTTCTGGGAATGCTGTCAAAAACCCGGGCGCAGTACCGTGTGCGCCGCAGTGTGGCAGTGTGCCATGGGCGCAGACCCTCTGCTGGGGGGCGCTACACTCGCGCCCATGGCAAAGAGCTTCGATTTCCACAATACGCCGGGCCACCTGGTGCGCCGCGCCCACCAGCGGACCGTGGCACTTTTCATGGAAGAGACGGCCGGATTTGACGTGACGCCGGTGCAGTTCGCCATCCTGCACGAGCTGCTGGCCCAGCCGGGCGAAGACCAGGTGACCCTGGCCGCCCGCGTGGCGTTCGATGCAGCCACTTCCGGCTCGGTGATCGGGCGCCTGGAGAAACGCGGCTGGATCCGCCGCGAGCCCGACACCCGCGACCGCCGCCGCAAGCTGCTGTGGATCACCCCCGAAGGAGAAGTAGCCGCCTTGCAGATGCGCGACGCCGCCCAGCGGGTGCAGGAACGCCTGACCGCACCGCTCACCGCCCAGGAAAGCGCCGACCTGATGGTGCTGCTCTCCAAAGTCGTATACAACCACCAGGACCCGGCAGGCACTTCGGGCGCCTGACCGGCACGTCCCGCGCTCTCAGGGCCCAGAGGCTTGCCATCTGCGGCGTGCTGGCACCACGCTGCGCCGGTTCCGTATCCCCACAGACCCCATCACAGGCACCGTTCTTCCATGCAACTGTACAACTACTTCCGCTCCTCTGCCTCCTTCCGCGTGCGCATCGCGCTGCAGATCAAGGGCCTAGACTATGACTACCTGCCCGTGCACCTCGTCAAGGGCGAACACAAGGACCCCGAGTACCTGCGCCGCATTGGCGACGCACTGGTGCCCACACTGGTGACCGACGGGGGGACGGCGCTGTCCCAGTCCATGGCCATCATCGAATACCTGGACGAAACCCACCCGACGCCCGCTTTGCTTCCCGCCACGCCGCTGGCCCGGGCCCGGGTGCGGGCGCTGGCGCAGATGGTGGCGTGCGAGATCCATCCGCTCAACAACCTGCGCGTGCTCAAGTACCTGGTGCGCGACCTGAAGGTGAATGAGGATGCCAAGAACGCCTGGTACCACCACTGGGTGCGTTGCGGTCTGGAGGCGTTTGAGCGGCAACTGGAGCTGCTGGCGCAAGAACGCGCAGCACAGGGCATGGCGCCCTCGGTGCTGTGCTGGGGCGATACGCCCACGCTGGCCGACTGCTGCCTGGTGCCGCAGATCTTCAATGCCCAGCGCTTCAAGGTCAGTCTGGACGGCCTGCCACTCACCATGGGGGTGTTTGACGCCTGCATGGCACTGCCTGCATTCCAGCAGGCGCAGCCCTTGGCCTGCCCGGACAACGAAGCGTGACGCCTGTGTCATCGTCGGTCCCAAGCCGGCACGCAGACTGGCTGGTGCCCGACTGGCCCGCACCGCCCGGTGTGCATGCGCTGTGCACCACGCGCACGGGCGGTGCGAGCCGCGCACCGTACGACCAGTTCAACCTGGGCACCCATGTGGGCGACGATCCGCTGGCAGTGGCTGCCAACCGGCAGACCTTGCAGTCCGCCTTGCAATCCACCACCCCGGACGCCCGCGCGGTGTTCTTGAACCAGGTGCATGGAGATGGTGTGGTGCTGCTCAATGCGAGCACCCCCGACGGCACAGAGGCCGACGCCTGCGTGGCCAGCGCACCCGGCGCCGTCTGCACCATCATGGTGGCCGACTGCCTGCCCGTGCTGCTGGCCCACCGCTCAGGCCAGGTGGTGGCTGCGGCCCACGCCGGCTGGCGCGGGCTGGCCGGGCACGCAGGGCAGGGCGTGCTGGAATCGGTTTTCAAGCATTTTTGCCATGAAGCGCTAGTGCATCATGCCTCAATAGCTATCAAAAACGGAGCATCTGCGCCAGACTCTCCGGCCGCTTCAGAGCTTGCTGCCCACACGCTGGCCTGGTTGGGCCCCTGCATTGGCCCCATAGCTTTCGAGGTAGGGGCTGAGGTGCGCGCAGCGTTCTGCGACGCGCCGGGCGCATTGGGCACTGCGGCAGCTCCATGTTTTGTGGCCCGTCCCGACGCACCGGGCAAGTACCTGTGCGATCTCGCAGGGCTGGCCCGGCTGCGGCTGCGTGCCATGGGCATCACGCACATTTACGGCAACGACAGCACCCCGCCGTGGTGCACCGTCACGCAGGCCTCAAGGTTCTTTTCGCACCGCCGTGACAGCGCCGCCCTCGGCGGCAGCGGGCGCTTTGCCGCCTGCATCTGGCGCGGCTGACGCTGCCGGCTCGGCTCCCGCATCGGCCGCGTAGGCTGCAGCCTGCTCCGCGTCATATGCAGCCTGTTCGGCCGCCTCCCGTTCCTTGATCTTGCGCTTGCGCGAAGGCGTGCCCAGGATGTACACCAGGATGCCCATGGGTAGCAGGCCATACAACGCGAACGTGATGATGGCGCCCAGCACGGTGCCCTGCGGACTGGTGGCCTCGGCCACCGCCATCATGAGAGTGACGTAGGTCCAGGCGATGACGATGAGGTACATTGGTTTGTGTGCACTGAAAGCGTTGAATTCGTTGCCATGCACCATGGCGGTGGGCAACAATGAACCCGCGAAACAAAAATCAGGCCCCAGCCGCTGCGAGCGACCAACCATCGAGGAATGAGCATGACTTCTGAATCACCCTGGGCCGAGAGCGCCCAGCAGTTCCAGCAGATTTTCGGGCAAAGCTGGTCGCAGGCGCTGCAATCGTTCCAGAAACTGGACCTGGGGGCGCAGGTACCCGCCGCCGCACCCCTGAAGCTGTCGCAAACCAAGCTGCAGGCGTTGCAGCAGCAATACCTCAAAGAAGCCCAGGACCTCTGGGCGCAGGGCCTGCAGGGCACCCCCGAGGTCAAGGACAAACGTTTTGCCGGTGAGGGCTGGGCCAGCAACCCCGTGGCGGCGTTTTCTGCGGCTGCCTACTTGCTCAACGCTCGCACGCTGATGGGCCTGGCCGAGGCGGTCGAGGCCGACGAAAAAACCAAGGCCCGCATCCGATTTGGCGTGGAGCAGTGGATGGCAGCCATGGCGCCCAGCAACTTCCTCGCCTTCAATGCCGAAGCGCAGAAGAAAGCCATCGAGACCAAGGGCGAGAGCATCGCCAAGGGCATGCAGAACCTGCTGCACGACATCACGCAGGGCCACGTGTCGATGACCGACGAGAGCCTGTTCGAGGTAGGCCGCAATGTGGCCACCACCGAAGGCGCTGTGGTGTTCGAAAACGAGCTGTTCCAGCTGCTCGAATACAAGCCCCTCACGGCCAAGGTGTACGAACGCCCGTTCCTGCTGGTGCCCCCCTGCATCAACAAGTTCTATATCCTCGACCTGCAGCCCGAGAACTCGCTGATCCGCTACGCGGTGGAACAAGGCCACCGCACCTTCGTGGTGAGCTGGCGCAACCCTGATGACAGCCTGGCCCACAAGACCTGGGACGACTACGTGGAAGATGGCGCCATGGCCGCCATCGACGTAGTGCAGAACATCACCGGTGCCGAGCAGATCAACGCGCTGGGTTTTTGCGTGGGCGGCACCATCCTGTCCAATGCGCTGGCCGTGCTGGCAGCGCGCGGCGACGAGCCCGTGGCCAGTGCCACCTTCCTCACCACGCTGATCGACTTCACCGACACGGGCATTCTGGACGTGTTCATCGATGAAGCCTTCGTTAAGTTCCGCGAGATGCAGATGGGCCATGGCGGGCTGATGAAGGGGCAGGACCTGGCGTCCACCTTCAGCTTCTTGCGACCCAACGATCTGGTCTGGAACTACGTGGTGGGCAACTACCTCAAGGGCGAAACGCCGCCGGCGTTTGACCTGCTGTACTGGAACAGCGACAGCACCAACCTGCCCGGCCCGTTCTACGCCTGGTACCTGCGCAACTTCTACCTCGAAAACAACCTGGTCAAGCCGGGCAAGCTCACCGTGTGCGGCGAAAAGCTGGACCTGGGCAGCCTCGACCTGCCTGTCTACATCTACGGCTCGCGCGAAGACCACATCGTGCCCGCCACGGCCGCTTATGCGTCCACCCAGGTGCTGCCAGGCAAGAAGCGTTTTGTGATGGGTGCCTCAGGCCACATCGCGGGCGTGATCAACCCACCCGCCAAGGGCAAGCGCAGCCACTGGACCCGCGCCGACGGCAAGTTCCCAGGCACGCTGGACCAATGGCTGGAAGGCGCTACCGAGCACCCCGGCAGCTGGTGGACCGACTGGTCAGGCTGGCTCAAGAGCCACGCGGGCAAACAGATTGCCTCGCCCAAGGCCTACGGCAAAGGCACCAAGTTCAAGGCCATCGAGCCCGCGCCCGGCCGCTATGTCAAGCAGAAAGCCTGATACGCAAAAGTCCTGACTTTTGGCGCTGCGAGAATCACTGAACCACCACTCTCCACTACAAGGACATTCCATGGAAGACATCGTCATCGTTTCTGCCGCTCGCACTGCTGTGGGCAAGTTTGGTGGCTCGCTGGCCAAGACGCCTGCGACCGAACTCGGCGCTATCGTGATCCGTGAAGCGATTGCGCGCGCAGGTCTCTCGTCCGACCAGATCGGCGAAGTCATCATGGGTCAGGTGCTGGCAGCTGGCGTGGGCCAGAACCCCGCGCGTCAGGCCTCCATGAAGGCGGGCGTGGCCAAGGAAACCCCTGCACTCACCATCAACGCGGTGTGCGGCTCCGGCCTCAAGGCCGTGATGCTGGCTGCCCAGGCCGTGGCCTGGGGTGACAGCGAGATCGTCGTGGCCGGCGGCCAGGAGAGCATGAGCCTGGCGCCGCACGTGCTGCCCAACTCGCGCGACGGCCAGCGCATGGGCGACTGGAAGCTGGTGGACACCATGATCGTGGATGGCCTGTGGGACGTGTACAACCAGTACCACATGGGCATCACGGCTGAAAACGTGGCCAAGCAGTACGGCATCACCCGCGACATGCAGGACGCACTGGCCCTGGCCAGCCAGCAAAAGGCAGCTGCTGCACAAGATGCTGGCAAGTTCGCCGATGAAATCGTCGGCGTGAGCCTGGCTCAGAAGAAGGGTGACCCCATCCTGTTCAACACCGACGAGTACCTCAACCGCAAGACCAACGCTGAAGCCCTGGCCGGCCTGCGCCCCGCCTTTGACAAGGCGGGCAGCGTGACCGCCGGCAACGCATCGGGCCTGAACGATGGCGCCGCTGCTGTGGTGGTGATGAGCGCCAAGAAGGCTGCCGCCCTTGGCCTCAAGCCTCTGGCGCGCATCGCCGCTTTTGGCACCAGCGGCCTGGACCCTGCCACCATGGGCATGGGCCCCGTGCCGGCCTCGCGCAAGGCCTTGCAGCGTGCAGGCTGGAACGCCGCCGACGTGGACCTGTTCGAGCTGAACGAAGCCTTCGCCGCACAGGCCTGCGCTGTGAACAAGGAACTGGCCATTGACCCCGCCAAGGTCAACGTGAACGGAGGCGCCATCGCCATCGGCCACCCCATCGGCGCGTCGGGCTGCCGCATTCTGGTCACGCTCTTGCACGAAATGCAGCGCCGTGACGCGAAGAAGGGCCTGGCCGCGCTGTGTATCGGTGGTGGCATGGGCGTGTCGCTGGCTGTAGAGCGTTAACCTCAAAGCCTCGGCCAGGACTGCCCTTGCTGGTTGTTGATTGACGAGGCAGCAGGCGACAGAAAAAGGGCCGCATTTACATGCGGCCCTTTTTTTGTCCAGTCGAATATTGAAATGCATGGTCATAAAATTACCAAATAGTTTACAATTCATACATAACGGTTAATTTTTGATCTCCATGTCCATTTTTTCTGCGCCCCCCGCGGATTTCTCAGAACGTGCAGGTGGTCCGGTCCCAGGCGCCTTGCTCGGTGACCGGGTCATCTTGGCAGCTATTGGACTGAGTTCGCTGGCAGCCATTGTGCTGGGCTTGCAGTTTGTGGATTCGATGCTGGCGTTGACTGCAGTTTTGCTGTTGGGTACGGTTGCCGCTGTGGCCTATGCTTTGGCTCCGGGCACGCTGGCATCGCGTCTTGTGTTGTCGTTTGTGCAGGTCAGCTTGGTTGCACTGCATATCCAGTTGGCTCGCGGCATGCTGGAGTTCCATTTCGGTGTCTTCGTGACGCTGGCGCTGCTACTGGTGTATCTGGACTGGCGGCCCATTGTTTGGGCTGCGGCATTGTTCGCCGTACACCATGTTGTGTTTGATCGGCTTCAGGCGTCAGGGGTTGGCCTGTACTGCATTACCGCTCCTGACCTGGGCCAAGTGATGTTGCATGCGCTGTACGTGGTGATCCAGACGGTGTTGGAGGTCATCCTTGCCGTGAAGATGGGCCGGACGGCTCAAGAATCCTCTGAGCTGCGACGTCTGACGGCGTCGCTGGCGCACGGTGACCGCATCATGTTGGACATGTCACGCTTGTCAGTTCACACGCCAGGCGGGCGAGCGCTGAAGGAAGCCCTGGACCGGATGCATCAGACCGTAGCTACCGTGCAGCAGGCCGCAGCCGGCATGGCAGTGGCGTGCGAAGAAATCGCAAGCGGAGCGCAAGACCTGTCTGTACGCACCGAACATGCTGCCGGTAGTTTGCAAGCCACGTCTGCCAGCATGGAACAGTTGACAGGCACCGTGGGGCAGACTGCCGCTGCGTCCGCCGAGGCCAACACGCTGGCGGTGTCGGCCGCAGGGGTCGCCCGGCGCGGTGGGGACGTGGTGGGTGAAGTGGTGCGGACCATGCGTGATATCAACGAAGGCTCAGCTCGCATTGCTGACATTACAGGCGTGATTGACTCCATCGCATTTCAGACCAACATCCTTGCCCTCAATGCGGCTGTGGAGGCTGCGCGTGCCGGTGAGCAGGGGCGCGGATTTGCAGTAGTCGCCACCGAAGTGCGGGGGCTGGCGCAGCGCTCGGCACAAGCAGCCCGCGAGATCTCGGGCTTGATCGGCGCATCGGTGCAAAAGGCGTCACAGGGAGGGCAATTGGCTGATGATGCTGGCCGTACCATGGCCGAAATTGTGGGATCGGTCCAGCGTGTGAGCGCGATGATGGGTGAGATTCATACTGCAGCCAGAGACCAGTCCTCGGGCATAGCGCAGGTCAATCAGTCGGTGGGCCTGCTTGATCAGATGACGCAGCAAAATGCCGCTCTTGTGGAGGAATCGGCTGCAGCCGCCGCGACCCTCAAAGGCCAGGCCGACCGGCTGGCCGAGGCGGTGGCGGTCTTCGTGCTTTAGTCGCTGGGGCCGCGTTGGGGCTATGGTCTACGTAGCAACACGAGGCTGCAGCTTTGTAATGATGCGTTACCATGGTTCTCCATGACAGTGACCATTTTTGCCCAACCCTTCGAACCTGTGGGCTGCCAATCCTGTCGTGACAAGACGCAGCTTCCGTTCGACTTCACGATGGCGTTCCAGCCCATCATGGATCTGGAGTTGGATCGTCCGTTCGCCTACGAAGCGCTGGTACGCGGTGTGGATGGCGAGTCGGCTGGTACAGTGCTGTCGTGGGTGGATGACACCAACCGCTACCGGTTTGACCAGGCGTGCCGCGTCAAGGCCATTGAACTAGCGTCGCGCCTAGGGCTCGCCCGCCTGCCAGACTGCCGACTGAGCATCAACTTCCTGCCCAATGCGGTGTATCGGCCCGAGACCTGCATCCGCGCCACCATGGAGGCGGCTGAAGAGTTCGATTTTCCGCACAACCGGATCATGTTCGAGGTGACGGAGGGCGAGCAGGTCAGCAATGGTGCACACCTGAAGTCCATCTTCAATGAATACCGGCGCCAGGGCCTCATTACGGCCATCGACGACTTTGGTGCGGGCTACGCGGGGCTGAACATGCTGGTGCAATTTCAGCCCCATGTGCTCAAGATCGACATGGAGCTGATTCGCAATATCGATCAGGACCCCGTGCGACAGGCGATCGTGTGCGGCATTGCGCTGGTCTGCCAACGGTTGTCCATCGACATTGTGGCGGAGGGCATTGAAACCTCCGCTGAGTCCGCCTACCTGAGTTCGGTGGGCGTTCGCTACCAGCAAGGTTATCTGTTCGCCAAGCCGGGATGGGAATCCTTGCCGCTGGCGCCACGGCACGTCTAGCGCAACACAGCGCCTGCATTTCAAGCCAGTCCTTGCGGGGGTGCCGCAGTCCACAGCAGCCGATCTCCTGCCTCCATTTGGTGCATCTGCAGGCGCTACGCCGGTGACGCGTCGCTAAGCGTGCCTCGCGTCAGCTGTGTGACGCATGTGGATATGTCAAAAAGGAAAGGGCTTCAGTGTTTTCCTTCACGGCAGTGCCCAATTTCTTCGGTAGAGTGGGTCCTGAGCCAATCACTAACAAGGAGAAATCACATGAGCCAGAAAGTCGCGTATGTCACCGGTGGCATGGGAGGCATCGGTACCGCCATTTGCCAGCGCCTGCACAAGGAAGGTTTCAAAGTCATCGCTGGTTGCGGCCCGACACGGGACCACGCCAAATGGCTGGCAGAGCAAAAGGCCCTGGGCTATACGTTTTATGCGTCGGTCGGTAACGTGGGTGATTGGGATTCCACCGTGGAAGCCTTTGGCAAGACCAAGGCAGAGCACGGCACCATTGACGTGCTGGTGAACAACGCTGGCATCACACGCGACCGCATGTTCCTCAAGATGTCGCGCGAAGACTGGGACGCCGTGATCGAAACCAACCTCAACAGCATGTTCAATGTCACCAAACAGGTGGTGTCTGACATGGTGGAAAAGGGCTGGGGCCGCATCATCAACATCAGCTCCGTCAACGGCGAAAAAGGTCAGGCGGGGCAAACCAACTATTCCGCCGCCAAGGCGGGCATGCATGGCTTCTCGATGGCCCTGGCGCAGGAACTGGCCACTAAGGGCGTCACCGTCAATACGGTAAGCCCAGGCTACATCGGCACTGACATGGTCAAGGCAATCCGTCCGGATGTTCTGGAAAAGATTGTCGCCACGGTGCCTGTCAAACGCCTGGGTGAGCCCAGCGAGATTGCATCGATCATCGCTTGGCTGGCCTCGGAAGAGGGCGGATACGCCACCGGTGCAGACTTTTCGGTCAATGGCGGCCTGCACATGGGCTAGAGGCTGCTCCGTCCTTTTGGACCAACAAAAAACCCCGCATCTGCGGGGTTTTTTGTTGGGACTTGCAAGAATTGCGGAGGTCAACTCCGAGCTTGCTATGGTCCACCTGAGAAATATGGAGCTAATGTGGCCACATTTCTCATGACTTGGTATGGTTTATGCTTGATGTGCACTGTGTGACTACACAACAGAGGCAAGGCCGCAGCGCTTTAGAAGCGGGCCGGTGCGCGCTTGCGGTCGCGTTCGTCTTCGGGCCAAGCGGACAAGATTGTGGTGGTATTCATGGTGGAAAACTCCTGTGATGTACCAACAACGCGGGCGGTCCACAGTCCGTTGACAACCTTTCGCAAAAAAATGCAACCGCAATAGCCTGTAGATTTACACTAAAAAAGCTACACATTTGATAGCGTAAAAACGAGATGGGTCAATGGAAAGTCCGGAAAATTCTGGAAAGAATTTACAGGACTTTACATCTTTAGCCCACCGAGGCCGCTGAAATTTCTTCGAGTTCGGAAGAAATTTCCAGCCAACGCTCTTCCAGTTTTTCCGTTTCATCGTTTCCGGCTTTCAATCGCCGGCCGCACTCGGCGATCTCTGCAGGAGGCAAGGCTTCCGTCAGTTTTTGCTCCAATTGGGTGCGTTCTGCACTCAGGGCCGTCAAGCGTTTATCGATCTGTTCCAGCTCTTTTTTGAGTGGCCGGGTCTTTTCGGCCAGCTGCTGGCGTGTTTGAGCGTCAAGCTTGCGCTGCTCGCGCCCATCGCGCGAAGGGGACAGAGCGGGAGCCGGTGCTGGCGCGGCAACGGAGGCCAGCGTGACCACGGGTGCCGGTGTTGCGGCGGGCGCTGCTGCAGGAGTTTGTGAGGCCAGCGCCTGCTCGGCAAGGCGTGCTTCTTCGCGCAGGCGCTTGGACTCTTCGAGCAGGTAACGTTGATAGTCGTCCAGGTCGCCATCGAATGGGCCGACCACACCCCGGCCCACCATCCAGAAGTCCTCGCAGACCGAGCGCAGCAGCGCGCGGTCGTGGCTGACCAGCATCACAGTGCCATCGAAGTCGTTGAGCGCCATCGCCAGGGCCTCGCGGGTGGCCAGGTCCAGGTGGTTGGTAGGCTCGTCCAGCAGCAGCAGGTTGGGGCGCTGCCATACGATCATGGCCAGCACCAGGCGCGCCTTTTCACCGCCGCTCATGGTGCCCACGGCCTGCTTGACCATGTCCCCGGTGAAGTTGAAGCTGCCTAGGTAGCTGCGCAGATCCTGCTCCCGGCTGGGTTGCTTGGCATCAGGCCCCAGCTCTTTGGCCAAGCGGATCATGTGCTCCAGCGGGTGTTCGCTCGGGCGCAGCACGTCGAGTTCCTGCTGGGCAAAGTAGCCAATGTTCAGGCCCTTGCCCTCGGTGATGCTGCCGCCCAGTGCTTTCATGGTGCGCGCAATGGTCTTGACCAGCGTGGACTTGCCCTGACCGTTGGCGCCCAGGATGCCGATGCGCTGCCCCGCCAGCACCGAACGGTTGACGCCCGTAAGAATGGTGGTGGGCGTACCCTCGTCGTCCACATAGCCGAACGAGGCGTCGCTGATGGCCAGCATTGGGTTGGGCAAGTTGGCCGGTTCCTTGAACTCGAAAGTGAAGTCCGCCTCGGCGAGCACAGGCCCGATTTTCTCCATGCGTTCGAGTTGCTTGACCCGGCTTTGCGCCTGCTTGGCCTTGCTGGCCTTGGCCTTGAAGCGGTCGATGAATTTCTGCAGGTGGGCCATCTTCTCCTGCTGCTTGGCAAAGCTGGCCTGTTGCAGTTCGAGCTGCTGGGCGCGCAGCTCTTCAAACTTGCTGTAGTTGCCACCGTAGCGGTTCAACTCGCCTTGCTGGATTTGCAGGGTGACGTTGGTGATGGCATCCAGGAACTCGCGGTCGTGGCTGATCACGATCATGGTGCCCGCGTAGCGCTTGAGCCAGGCTTCGAGCCAGACCAGGGCGTCCAAGTCCAAGTGATTGGTGGGCTCGTCCAGCAGCAGGAGGTCGCTGGGACACATCAGCGCACGCGCCAATTGCAGTCGCATGCGCCAGCCACCGGAGAAGCTGTTGACGGGCTGGTCGAGTTCGCTCACGCGAAAACCCAGGCCCAGGATCAGCGCCTGGGCACGCGCCACGGCATCGTGCGCGCCGGCGTCATGCAGGTCCGAATAGGAATGGGCAATGGCCATCCCATCGTCGCTGGCCTCGGCTTCGGCCAACTGGCGTTGTACCTCGGCCAGACGCGTGTCGCCTTCGAGCACAAAATCGGTGGCCGACTGGTCGGTCTCGGGCATGTTCTGCGCGACCTCGGCCATCCGCCAGCTCGAGGGGATGTGAAAATCCCCGCCATCTTCATGGAGCTTGCCGCTGAGCAGGGCAAACAGGCTGGACTTGCCCGCGCCATTGCGGCCCACAAGCCCGACGCTTTCGCCGGGGTTGATGGTGGTGGACACGCTGTCGAGCACGACTTTCGTGCCTCGGCGCAGGGTAACGTTCTTGAGGGTGATCATCCGGGAATCAGAAAAAAGCGCACCCGCACAAGGCGGGTGGCATGCAAAACTCTGGGGGCCAGCGCAACTGCCAACGGCACAGCCACTGCAGCAGCCAAAGGTGGCGTAAAGGGCTCTATTGTGCCGTGAGCCGGGTTTGGGCAGCCAGCGCCTGCCGGGTGACCAGCAAAACCTGGTCTTCTCCTGCACTGGTATCGAGCCAGAAAACCGGCAATTGCGGGAAGGCCGCCTCAAAATAAGCGCGCTCGTTGCCGATCTCCAGAATGATCACAGCGTCTTCGCTCATGCAAGCGGGCGCGGCGGCAAACAGCTGGCGCACAAAGTCCATGCCATCCTTGCCGCCGGCTAGGGCCAGTTCGGGCTCTGCGCGGTATTCGCTGGGCAGCACGGCCATGCTGTCGGCGTTGACGTAGGGCGGGTTGCACAGGATCAGGTCCCAGGGGCCGGGCAGGGCACTCAGTCCATCGGACAACTGCAAGGTGATACGGTCCTGCAGCCGATGTTTCTCCACATTGATGCGTGCCACGGCCAAGGCGTCGGGCGAAATATCAGCACCGGTCACTTCGACTTCGGGCCAGGCCATCGCCGCCAGCACAGCCAGACTGCCGTTGCCCGTGCAAAGGTCCAGCACCCGATGGGTGAGGTCGCTCAGGAACTCGTCCACGCTGCCGTCCACCAGCAGCTCTGCAATGAAGCTGCGCGGCACGATGGCGCGCTCGTCCACATAGAACGGCACGCCCTGGAGCCAGGCCTCGCGCGTGAGGTAGGCGGCTGGCTTGCGACTGGCAATACGTTCTTCAAAAAGTGTAGCAATCAACGCTTTTTCTGCGGGCGCTACCGGCTTGTTTTTGATGGACTCTGTTGCATCGGAGAGGTCGCTATCCAGCGGGAGGCCCAGGCGCCACAACACGAGCCACGCAGCTTCGTCGTGCGCATTGGTGGTGCCATGGCCGAACGAGACGTCGGCCGACTCCAGCTGCTGAGTGCCCCATTCGATCAGTGCGCCAACGGTGTCACCTGCAACTGCCGGTGGATTGTGGCTGGTTGCCTTGCTCATGCGGCCACCGCCTGGGCCGCCAGGGCCTGTGCATGCAGGTTCTCCAGCGTGCGGCGGTAGATGTTCTTGAGCGGCTCGATATCGGCCACCACCACATGCTCGTCGATCTTGTGGATCGTGGCATTGGACGGGCCCAGCTCGATCACCTGGGGGCAGATCTGCGCAATGAAACGCCCGTCGCTGGTACCACCGGTGGTGGAGAGTTCGGTGGTGATGCCTGTCTCGGAGGCGATGGCCTGCTGCACGGCGCCCACCAGTTCACCGGGCGTGGTGAGGAAGGGCTGGCCGCCCAGCGTCCAGCGCAGGTCATATTCGAGGCCGTGGCGGTCAAGCAAGGCGTGCACGCGCTGCTGCAGCCCCTCTGCCGTCGATTCGGTCGAGAAGCGGAAGTTGAAGTCGATCACCACCTCGCCCGGGATCACGTTGGTGGCGCCGGTGCCGCCATGGATGTTGCTGATCTGCCAACTAGTGGGCGGAAAGAACGCATTGCCGTTGTCCCACATAGTGGAGGCCAGTTCTGCCAGAGCGGGCAGGGCCTGGTGGATGGGGTTGCGGGCCAGTTGTGGGTAGGCGATGTGGCCTTGGACACCGCGGACGCTGAGCTTGCCACTCAAGGTGCCACGCCGTCCATTCTTGATCATGTCACCGGTTTTCTCGACCGAGGTCGGTTCGCCCACGATGCAGTAATCAAGCTTTTCGCCACGCGCCTGGAGCTGCTCGACCACGACCTTGGTGCCGTCAACGGAAGGACCTTCCTCGTCACTGGTCAGCAAAAAGGCCAGCTCGATCAGCGGTGCGGGCGTGGCGGCCAGGAACTCTTCCACCGCGACCACAAAGGCTGCGATGGAGGTCTTCATGTCGCTCGCACCCCGGCCATAGAGCTTGCCGTCCTTATGGGTGGGCACGAACGGGTCGCTGCTCCACTGGGCCAGAGGCCCGGTGGGGACGACATCGGTATGGCCTGCGAATACTACTGTTTTGATAGCGGATGAGGCATGATTCACTGGCGCTACCGGTCGCTTTGCCCACAAATTGCTGACACGGAAGTCTGTGGGACCACTGTCCAGTCGTTCGCACACAAACCCGAGCGGAGCGAGCCGTGTGGCCAGCAAATCCAGGCAGCCGGCGTCCTCCGGCGTGATGGAGGGCAGGGAGATGAGCTGTTCAGCCAGGTGCAGGGTACGGGACATGGGATGGGGTCAGGGAATGGAGACAGGCAGCCGGGCTGCGATCATGGGTACAGGCATTGGCGCTGCGTGGCCCAGGCCAGAGCCGCCAAGCAAGGGATGCCAGGCACCGAGCGCGTCGTCCCCCAGAGGGAGGGCTCCACAGTCCGCTCAAGGGGCGTCACATCACGCCGCCGGCTTGACGTCCAGCACGATCTCGGTGAACGACGGTGCATCGTCGGGTGCATCGCGTGCTTCTTTCTGGGCCTTGGCGGCGTTGGCGGCCAAGGAAAAGTCATTTTGCAGGCGCCACATCAGGTTGGTGGGCGAATCCGCGTAGGCCATGCCTTCCTTGCGGTCGATCTGCGCATCCATGATGAGGCGGGCCAGCGCTTCTTCAAAGGTCTGCGATCCTTCGGCCATGGATTTTTCCATGGCCTCGCGGACGCCCGAGAAGTCCCCTTTTTCGATGAGATCGGACACCAGCTTGGTGTTGAGCATGACTTCAACTGCCGGCACCCGGCCGCCGTCGGTCTTGCGCACCAGGCGCTGGGAAACCACGGCTTTGAGTGCCGATGCCAGGTCGCCCAGCATGGTGGGTCGTACTTCGACGGGGTAGAACGACAGGATGCGGTTGAGCGCGTGGTAGCTGTTGTTGCCGTGCAGCGTGGCCAGGCACAGGTGACCCGACTGCGCATAGGCGATGGCGGCCGACATGGTTTCGCGGTCGCGGATTTCGCCGATCAGGATCACGTCGGGCGCCTGGCGCAGCGCGTTTTTCAGGGCCGTCTGCAGGGACTGGGTGTCGCTGCCGATCTCGCGCTGGTTGACGATGGATTTCTTGTTCTTGAACTGGTATTCGACCGGGTCCTCGATGGTGAGGATGTGGCCGGTGAGCGCCTCGTTGCGGGTGTCGATCATTGACGCCAGCGAGGTGCTCTTGCCCGAGCCCGTGGCGCCCACCATCAGGATGAGGCCGCGCTTTTCCATGATGAGCTCGCGCATCACCGGGGGCAGGCCCAAGGAATCGAACTCGGGAATCTGTTGCGAAATGAAGCGGATCACCACCGCATAGCTGCCACGCTGGCGCATGGCGCTGACCCGGAAGCGACCCACGCCGCTGAGCGGCACACCCATGTTGAGTTCGCCGGTTTCTTCCAGCTCTTCGATACGGTCCGGGGGGACCACTTCGGACAGCAGGTTGCGCGGCGCATCGGGCGGCAGGATCTGGTTGTTGATGGGCACGCACTCGCCGTTGATCTTGATCAGCGCGGGCGCGTTGGCCGACAGATAGACGTCGGAGGCCTTTTTCTCTGCCATCAGGCGAAGAATTCGTTCCATCGTGCTCATGGTGTTTCCCTCTTGTTGTCAGTCTCTGTCGGTGGGGCGAACGGCCCGGGCCGTCCGCAGGTCCCCGTCAATCAGTCGCGCAGCAGGTCGTTGATGCTGGTCTTGGAGCGCGTTTGCGCATCGACCTGCTTGACGATGATGGCGGCGTACATGCTGTAGGGCGTGCCGTTGGCGGCCGTCTTGGGCAGGTTGCCGCTGACCACCACCGAGCCCGAGGGCACGCGGCCGTAGCTGATTTCGCCCGTGGCACGGTTGAAGATGGGGGTGCTCTGGCCCAGGTAGACACCCATGCCCAGTACGGAGTTTTCTTCGACCACCACGCCTTCGACCACCTCGGAGCGGGCGCCGATGAAGCAGTTGTCTTCGATGATGGTGGGGCCGGCCTGCAGAGGCTCCAACACACCGCCAATGCCCACGCCACCCGACAGGTGCACGTTGGAGCCAATCTGCGCGCACGAACCCACGGTGGCCCAGGTGTCAACCATGGTGCCTTCGCCCACGTAGGCGCCTATGTTCACGTAAGAGGGCATCAGGATCGCGCCCTTGGCGATGAAGCTGCCACGGCGGGCCACGGCGGGTGGCACCACGCGCACGCCGGTGGCTTTCATTTCTTCTTCGGACAGGTGGGCAAACTTGGTCTGCACCTTGTCGTAAAAGCCCAGGTCGCCAGCCTTGACGACCTCGTTGTCCTTGAGGCGGAACGACAGCAGCACGGCCTTCTTGATCCACTGGTGCACGGTCCACTGGCCCACGCCTTCGCGGGTGGCCACGCGCAGCTTGCCATTGTTCAGCTCGGCAATCACATGCTCGACGGCGTCCTGGATCTCCTTGGGGGCGGCGGCGGGCGAGAGGCTGGCGCGGTTTTCCCAGGCGTTGTCGATGAGGGTTTGGAGTTGTTGGGTCATGTTGTTGTCGATCAGATCAGGCAGTACGGGATTGAATGAATTGCACGATGCGCAGCGCAGCTTCCACGCATTCTTCGGCTTCGGCCACCAGGGCCATGCGCACGCGCTGGGCGCCGGGGTTGCTCCCCTGGGCCTCGCGGGCCAGGTAGCTGCCGGGCAGCACCGTGACATTGTATTGAGCCAGCAGGGCGCGCGCGAACTCGGCATCGTCCATCCCCAGGGCTTCCGGTACTTTGGCCCACAGGTAAAAACCGGCATCCGGCAGGGCGACTTCCATCACGCCAGCCAGCAGCGGCGTGACCTGGGCAAACTTCTTGCGGTACAGCGCCCGGTTGTCCACCACGTGCTTTTCATCCCCCCAGGCAGCGATGCTGGCGGCCTGCACGATGGGGCTCATGGCGCTGCCGTGGTAAGTGCGGTAGAGCAAGAACGACTTGATCAGCGCTGCGTCGCCAGCCACGAAGCCGCTGCGCATGCCGGGCACATTGCTGCGTTTGGACAGACTGGTGAAGGAGATCAGGTTCTTGAAGTCGCCGCGCCCCAGCTGCGCCGCAGCCTGCAGGCCGCCCAGGGGCGGCTCGTCGCGGAAATAGATCTCGCTGTAGCACTCGTCCGAGGCGATCACAAAACCGTAGCGGTCGCTCAGCTCAAACAGCTTCTTCCACTCGCTGAGCGGCATCACGGCGCCCGTGGGGTTGCCAGGGGAGCAGACGAAGAGCAGCTGGGTGCGTTGCCACACAGCCTCGGGCACCGCGTCCCAGTTCACCGCAAAGTTGCGGCCGGGGTCGCTGGCCGCGTAGTACGGCTGGGCTCCCGCCAGCAGGGCGGCACCTTCATAGATTTGATAAAACGGATTGGGGCAGACGACCAGCGGCTGGCCTTGCGAGGGATCGATGATGGTCTGCGCAAACGCAAACAGTGCCTCACGCGAGCCGTTGACGGGCAGCACCTGGGTGCCCGGGTCCAGGTTCAGCGCATAGCGCTGTTGTATCCACTGGGTGAAGGCCTCGCGCAGCTTGGGTTCGCCTGCGGTGGCGGGGTAACTGGCCAGTCCGCCCAGGTTGTTACTGAGTGCATCTTTGATGAACTGCGGTGTAGGATGGCGCGGCTCACCCATGCCCAGGCTGATGGGGCTGTAAGCCGCCGGGAGTGTGACTCCCGCAAAGAGTTGCCGCAGCCGCTCGAAGGGGTAAGGCTGGAGTTGGGAGAGCAGGGGATTCATGGAGCGACATTATGGGCGAAGGGCATACGCCCACGGCACGGTGCAGGGTGTCGCGCCGTCTATGGCGAGGGGCGGGGCCAGGTGCGCAGTCAAGCACTGTTTACCCCATGCCGAGTTGTCAATCCGACGTAAGAGCGGGCACATAGCATGGCCCACATTCAAAAACGATAACGGAGACAAGATGTCTGGATTCCTACCGCTGCGCCCCGGGCTCTGGTGGATGCGCAGGTGGCACCTGCCGGGCAAACTGGTGACGCTGGGCGTGGTGATGGCTGGCGCCCTGGCGATGGCCGCCTTGGATGCTCCGTGGTGGGCGGTGGCATTGGCAGCCGCCGTGGTTCTGTATGCACTGTGCGCGTTGTATGCGGGTCTGGCATCCGACCTGCAAGGCTTGTCGCATGCGATGGAGCAGACCACACGCGGTGACTTGTGTGCCAGGGCGGGTGTGTATGGACGGGACGAGGTCGGGTCCATGGCCCAGTCGCTGGACCGCATGGTGCTCGCACTGTCGGCCATGGTGGCCGATATCCGCAGCAATGCCGCATTGGTGGCCCATGCGGGACAAAGCCTGGCGCAAGGTAACCGGTCGCTGGCCGATCGCACCGAACAGCAGGCGGCCAACCTGGAGCAGACGGCTGCCAGCGTGGAGCAGCTGTCGTCGGCCGTGCAGAGCAACGCACAGACCGCGCGCAGCGCCGATGCCCGCGCCGCAGAAGTACGCAAGGCAGCCGACACCGGCGCCGAGGCCATGGCCCGCGCCGTGCAGTCGGTGGAGGCCATCCAGCAAAGCGCGCGCCGCATGACCGAGATCATTGGTGTCATCGACAGCATTGCGTTTCAGACCAACATCCTGGCCCTGAACGCTGCGGTGGAGGCCGCCCGTGCGGGCGAGCAGGGCCGGGGCTTTGCCGTGGTGGCGGGCGAGGTGCGCACGCTGGCCAAGCGCTCGGGTGATGCGGCGCGGGAGATCCGCGAGCTGATCGGCGCCTCGGTCAGCCAGGTGGAGGCCAGCGCCGGGTTGATCCGATCGGCGGGCGAGGGCATTGCCAACATGGCCAGCGGCATCCGCAGCGTGGCGGCGAGCATGACCGAGATCTCCGGCTCCAGCGCCGAGCAAAGCACGGGACTGAGCGAAGTCAGCTCCGCCGTGCAGCAACTCGACCAGATCACGCAGCACAACGCCCAGATGGTGGGCCACGCGGTCTCGCAGGCCGAGGCGCTGGAGCACCGCGCGTCCACCCTGTCGCAAGCGGTGGCGGCGTTTCGCCTGCAGCAGGGCACAGCCGATGAGGCAGTGGCCCTGGTGAACAAGGCGGTGGCGCTGCACAAGACCAGTTCGCGTGATCAATTCCTGCGCAGCATCACCGACAAAACCCAGCCCTACCATGACCGTGACATGTATGTGTTTGTGCTGGACGCCGGCGGGACCTATCTGGCCTTTGGTGGCAACCCGGCCAAGGTGGGCACGCGGGTGCAAGACATCCCCGGCATTGCAGGCGACCGGCTGGTGAGCGACATCGTGACCCAGGCCGACCGCGCCCCGGGGTGGGTTGAGTACGACATCAACAACCCGGCCACCGGCGCGGTGCAAACCAAGATGTCCTACGTGAGCCGGGTGGGGGACTGGTACGTGGGCTGCGGCGTGTACAAGTCACTGGCCGCGCGGTAATCCGCAGACAAGCGGTTTCTCGTCCAGCAACCTGGGTGTCGCTCTCAGCGCGACCCTTTTTCGCGCAGTTGGCGCGCGCGCTCCATGGCGGCGGCAATGGCCGCCTTGCGTGCCTCGATGCCCTCGGCAGCCACCGCAGCGGCGGCTGGGCTGTGGGTGGCGGCCGATGTCGAATCGGCCTGCGCTCCGGAGCCTTCGTCCTCTACATCCTCCAGCGGCACCCGCTGACGGTGTTGCTGATACCGCTGTTTGGCTTGGAGCGCGAGCGCATCAGACCACGCAGCCCATCCGGTGGCCATGCCGCTGGCGTTGTCGAGCTGGATGCAATCTACCGGGCAAACCGGGATGCACAGCTCGCACCCTGTGCAGTAAGGCTCGATGACGGTGTGCATTTTCTTGTTGGAGCCCACGATGGCATCGGTGGGGCAGGCCTTGATGCACAAGGTGCAGCCAATGCACCACGCCTCGTCGATGAAGGCAACGCTGCGCGGTGCCTCCACCCCGTGGTCTGCGCTCAAGGGCTCCACGGCATGGCCCGTGATGGCGGCCAAGCGGGCCACGCCCTCCGCACCGCCCGGAGGGCACTGGTTGATGGCCGCCTCCCCCTGGGCGATGGCCTGCGCATAGCTGGCGCAGTCGGGATAGCCGCAGCGCGTGCACTGCGTCTGGGGCAGGGCGGCATCAATCCGCGCTGCCAAGTCGGTGAGGGCAGCGTGGGATGGGGTGGTGTTGGCGGAGGCGGGGTGGCTCAAGCCTTGCGCGCCTTGCTCTTGCTGCCGCTGCGGGTGGACGGCGCCGCTGTGGCGCTGGTCTGGGCCGTGGCCAGATCAGCGGTGGGCGCCTGCGCTGCACCTGTGGGCGCCGCGGCGGGCTGCACCCAGCGGGTGGCCACAGCGGTGGCCGCCACGGGCTTGGCCGCAGCGCGGGCTGGGGCAGACTTGGCTGCTGCTGTAGGCGCCTTGGTCGCCTTGATCACCTTGGTGGCAGTGGGTTTGGCTGCCGGTGCGGGCTTGCTGGCAACCTTGGCAGGGGCCGGTGCAGGGCTGGCGAGCCTGGGGGCCGGTGTGGACGTTGCGGCCACAGTGGCGGGCTTGGCAGGCAACTCGTGTTCCAGGATGAATGCGCGCACCTTGGGGTACACGATGTCGCGCCAGCGGCGGCCACTGAAGATACCGTAGTGGCCTGCGCCCTTGGCTTCCAGGTGGCGCTGCTCCTTGCGCACGATGCCGCTGCACAGGTCGTGGGCCGCTTCGGTCTGGCCCGAGCCAGAGATGTCGTCCAGCTCGCCTTCCACCGTGAAGAGGGCTGTGGTCTTGATGTCTTGAGGACGCACGCGCTCCAGCTTGCCGGCGGGTGAGCGCACATCCCAGGTGCCGTTCACCAGCTTGTAATCCTGGAACACGGTCTGGATGGTTTCGAGGTAGTAGTCCGCATCCATGTCCAGCACGGCGTTGTACTCGTCGTAGAACTTGCGGTGCGCCTCGGCACTTGCGTCGTCGCCCTTGATCAGGTCCTTGAAGTAATCGTAGTGGCTGGTCGCATGGCGGTCCGGGTTCATGGCCACAAAACCGGTGTACTGCAAAAAACCCGGGTACACGCGGCGGCCCGCGCCGGGAAATTTCTCCGGCACGCGGTAGATCACGTTGTTCTCAAACCACTCGTAGCTGCGGTTGGTCGCCAGATTGTTCACTGCCGTGGGCGACTTGCGAGCGTCGATGGGGCCACCCATCATGGTCATCGTCAGGGGCGTTTTCTCGCCGCGGCTGGCCATCAGCGACACGGCTGCCAACACGGGCACCGTCGGTTGGCACACACTGATCACGTGGCAGTTGCCGTAGATGCCTTGCAGATGGCGGATGAAGTCCTGCACGTAGTTGACGTAGTCGTCGAGGTGGAACTCCCCCTCCGACAGCGGCACCAGGCGGGCGTTCTTCCAGTCGGTGATGTAGACCTTGTGGTCCTTGAGCATGGTGCGCACGGTGTCGCGCAGCAGCGTGGCGTAATGACCCGAAAGCGGTGCCACGATCAGCACCACGGGCTGGCCCTTGAGCTTGGTCAGCGTGGCAGGGTCGTCCGAAAAGCGCTTGAAGCGGCGCAGCTCGCAAAACGGCTGGTCGACCTCAATGCGTTCATGGATAGCGACACCGATACCGTCCACGTCGACCGTGTGGATGTCGAAGGCGGGCTTTTCGTAGTCCTTGCCCAGGCGGTAGAGCAGGTCGTAACCGGCAGCCATGCGCTGTGCTGCTGAGGTCTGGCTCAGCGGCGAGACGGGGTTGCTGAACAACTTGGAAGCCGCCTGCGCAAAATCTGTGAAGGGCTCCATCAAGGAGCGCTGGGTTTCGTAGAGGTGGTACAGCATGGGGCGAAACTCCGTTTTGTTGCAGTGCAATATAGCAGCACTTGGTAACAAGCGCATGGAGTAAAACCACCAATGTCCAGTCGCCTATGCGACAAATTGACGTGGCCCCAGGGGCGGCGCGCCGGTTCGGCGACGAAGGCTGCGGAGCTATCAAAAATGATAGCAACTCAGGCAATTAGCACTAGCGCTTGCGCCGATTTCGCCTCAACCCTGCACTTTGGGCTCCGCGTTGTCGCTCAGCCAGGCCTCGAACGACTCGCGGGCCGAGTTGCGCAGTGCGGGGCGGAACGCCGTCTTGTTACTCAGATACAGGCAGTGCCGGATCACCGTGTACGGGTTGAAGCTGCCCTGCGGGTTTTGCTCTTCAAAGTGCTGCTTGTAGCGTTTGACCACTCCGATCGTCTCGCGCATGAGACTGTTGAAGCGCGCACGTGTCATGCCGGCTGACCAGGCCTGGATGTCGTCCACAAACCCATCGACCTTGGACGGCTCGAATTCGAAGTCCTTGAAAAAATGCGTGGCGATCTTCAAGAACGTGAACGCGTTCAGTTCGCTGCTGGTGGCGGCTGCGCGGGTGGGCGCCTGCAAATCGGCGGCGACATCGGTTGCGGGTTCGGCGGTTTCGTCGGGGGCCTGCAGCAACTCGGCCGCCGTGGCATCGCGAATCTGGCGGAACTCGCGGTCGGCCAGCTCGAACAGGGCGGACAGCACGTTGATGCGCCGCTTAAGCTGGCCCGGGATGGATTTTTTGTACTTGATCTTGTGGTCCAGCACGCTCCACGAGTCCTGGATGATGGTGCGCACCTGCAGCTCGAAGGGCCACTCGGCATAGGCCGCGTGCTCCGGCAGGTCGCGTTCGGCCACGCTCAGCCGCAGGTCCAGGTGCAGCCCTTTGTAGCCAAAGGACGCCTCGGTGCTTTCCACCGCCGAGACCTTGTCGGTCACGTCGATCACGGCGAAATGGGCGCGCACGATCTGGGCAATCTTCTCCAGCTCGTCTTCATACAGGCACACCACCCGCACGCCAATCAGGTCGGTGATGTAAGCCTCTATGTCGTAGGGGGTGTTGCTCTCTTCCAGCGCCGGACGGTATTTGCGCACGAACTTGCGCACGCATTCGTCCACATCCTTCACACGGCCCTCCACCTTGTTGATGTCCACGCTGCCCGCCTGGGTCACCACCGCCGCCACCCGCGCGGTCAGCGCTGCACAGGCGTCTTCCAGCGCAACCGCCTGCGCGGTGTACCAGCTGCGAAATTGGGATTCCTCCAGGTCGAAATCGAGCGATGCCATGCCAGGCCTTTGTGGTGGGTATTGCCGGGGTTGATACGGGAAGTGGGTGCGGGCGCATAGCCGTTGGCCCAGCGGGTGGAAGCATAAACTGCAAGCCGGGACCCGGCCTGTGCAGTTTGCGCGCAAATGCCCCTTTTCGGCGCAGGACAGATGCTCATAATGGGGCAGCACCGCCGGTGCACGATGCCGGTGCATCCAAGTCACACCATCCACCATGACACCCCACCCAGCCCCAGACAACGATGACCTCGCCGAGCCACGGCAGGCGGCATGGGTGTCTGAAGGGGTTGCGGGCACCAGCAACCACCGCTGGTTGCCCGTTGTGCTGCCCCCACTGATCGCGCTGCTGACCTTGGGGCTGACCTTCCTGTACTGGCAGAGCGAAGAAAAGAACACGAGGACCAAGCGCGAGCAGAACTTTGAGGTGGCGGCCGACCAGATTGCTTACAACCTCAAGGACCGCATGGCGACCTACGAGGTGGTGTTGCGCGGCGTCAAGGGCTACTTTGAGGGGTCGGAGCGCATCGACCGCGAGGAGTTTCAGGCCTATGTGAGCGCGCTGCAGCTGCAGGCAACCCGTCCCGGGCTGCAGGGGGTGTCGCTGATTCTGCAGTTCCCTGGCAAGGCGCTCGCTGCGCATCTGGAGGACATGCGCCAGCGCGGTTTTGACCAGTACGCGGTGCGCCCGCCCGGCGAGCGCGAGTGGCTGGCACCCATCACCCACATCGAGCCGCTGGAGGGCCCCAACCTCAAGGCGCTGGGACTGGATGTGTTGACCATTCCCCCCGCCAAGGAGGCGCTGGACCGGGCCCGTGACACCGGAGCGCTGGCGTTGTCCGGGCGACTGACCCTGATGCAAAACGCTGCCCCTGGGCTGGTCATGTACATGCCCCTCTACCGCGCCGACGCTGACAACAGCAAGGTGGAAGGGCGTCGGCAGGGACTGGCGGGCTGGGTGTCCGCTCCGTTTCGCATGGAGGACGTGATCCATGGCATGTCCCGGGAGTTTGACGCGGACATCGGCCTGCAGATCACCGACAGCACCCCGGGCGCGGGTGCGGCATCCC
Source organism: Acidovorax sp. GW460-11-11-14-LB4 (assembly GCF_059423685.1). NCBI lineage: Bacteria > Pseudomonadati > Pseudomonadota > Betaproteobacteria > Burkholderiales > Comamonadaceae > Acidovorax > Acidovorax sp. GW460-11-11-14-LB4. The sequence continues at coordinate 70,355 of NZ_JBWKYJ010000005.1, forward strand.
CCGGCACCGGACCAGGAGATGCCGCTGCGGGAGCGGGTGCGCTGCTGTTCAGCAACCTGAAGGCACCGGTCCTGGGCGCTGGCGCCCCGGCGTTGCTGGCGCGGCGCGAGGTGGAGCTGGGCGGGCGCCGCTGGACCTTGCACATGGCCCCACTACCGGGCTTTGTGCAGCGCTTTCAGGACGATGGACACCACCCTGTGGCACTTCTGGGCACGGTGCTGAGCCTGATCCTGGCTTGGTTCACCTGGCTGCTGGCCACGGGGCGCGAGCGTGCGCTGGCACTGGCGCGCGACATGACGGCCGAACTGCGCGCCACCCGGGATGACCTGGAGAGCACGCTCAGCGCCATTCCTGATTTGTTGTTCGAACTGGGGCTGGACGGCTGCATCCACCACTACCGGTCGGCACGATCGGGAGAGCTGGCGGTGCCGCCAGAGATGTTTCTGGGCCGCCTGCTGCGCGATGTGGTCCCCCCCGAAGCCGCCGCCGGCTGCCATGCGGCGCTGCAAGCGGCCCACCAGACCGGGTACTCGTCAGGCCACCAGTTCCGGCTGGAGCTGGGCGGGGTGGCCCACTGGTTCGAGTTGTCGATTGCGCGCAAGGAGAGCGCCGCCCCGGGCGACGAACCCCGGTTCATCGCGCTGTCGCGCGACATCACCGAACGCAAGCAGGCCGAGGCGCGGTCACACCAGCTGGCGTACTTTGACGCGCTCACCGGCCTGCCCAACCGGCGCATGCTGCTGGACCGCATGGAACACGCACTGGCCAATGCTCTGAAGGCCGCCCAGGTGGGGGCGGTGCTCTACATCGACCTGGACAACTTCAAGCAGATCAACGATGCACGGGGCCACACGGTGGGTGACATGCTGCTCATGCAGGTGGCCCAGCGGCTCACGCAGCTGCAACGCCCGGGCGACACCGTGGCGCGCCTGGGTGGGGACGAGTTTGTGGTGCTGGTGCACAACGTGGCGTCGGACATGGAGTCCGCCGGGCGCGCTGCGCTGCTGGTGGCCGAGGAGATGCGCGCCGCGCTGGAAGCTCCGTACACCATCGACACCCACCTCTACAGCACCACCGGCAGCATCGGCATCACGCTCTTCCCCAAGCGGGGCGAGGGTGTGGAAGACCTTCTGCGGGAGGCCGACACGGCCATGTACCGCGCCAAGGACCTGGGTCGCAACCGCATCCGCTTTTACGAAGCCGCGATGCAGGCCGACGTGCAGGAGCGCCTGGCGCTGGAGCAGGACCTAAAAAAAGCGCAAACCCTGGGCCAGTTGGCCGCCTTTGTGCAAAACCAGGTGGACGCTGCGGGCAACGTCGTGGGCGGCGAGCTGCTGATGCGCTGGGACCACCCCGTGCGCGGCAACGTCCCGCCCAGCCGCTTCATCCCCATCGCCGAGGCCTCGGGCCTCATCTTGCGCATGGGCGACTGGATGATCCAGCAAGCCTGTGAGACCCTGGCACGCTTGCAGGTGGCAGGGCACGCGCTGTCGCTGTCCGTCAACGTGAGCGAGCGGCAGTTCCGCCAGGACGACTTTGTGGAGCGCGTGCGCCACATCCTGGCCCACACCGGCGCCAACCCGGCCCATCTGATCCTGGAGGTGACCGAAAGCCTGCTCATCGAAGACCTGGACGACACAATCGCCCGCATGACCGAGATCGTGCAGCTGGGCGTGCGTTTCTCCATCGACGACTTTGGCACCGGCTATTCGAGTCTGGCCTACCTCAAGCGGCTCCCGCTCTACGAGCTCAAGATCGACAAGAGCTTTGTGGACGACACGCCCGACGACCCCAATGACACGGCCATCGTGCAGTCCATCATCTCGGTGGCCCGCCATCTCAACCTGCGCGTGGTGGCCGAGGGGGTGGAGACACGCGCCCAGGCCGACTTTCTGGTCGAAAGCCAGTGCGAGTGCCTGCAGGGCTACCTCTTCGGGCGGCCCGAGCCGCTGGCGGCCTGGGTGGGACGGCTGGAGTCCCGCGCCTCAGGCTGACAGCGAGCCCAACGTGCAAGAGGTCTGGCGAGCGCAGACAACTTTTCAGACTCAGCTGGCCACGATGGCCCAACGTTCATGGTCGCGCCACCGACCGTTGATCTTGAGGTAGCGAGGCGAAAACCCTTCTTGCTGAAATCCGCAGCTGCGCACCAGCGCCATGGACGCCTCATTACCGGGCTGAATGTTGGCTTCCAGCCGATGCAACTTCAGTGTGCCAAAGGCATAGCGCAACAGATGCCGCAAACCCACGCCCATCAGGCCCCGGCGCTCAAACCCTGCAAAGACGTAATAGCCCAGGTAGGCGCTGCGAAAGTCGCCCATCACGATCTGGGAAAGGTTGAAGACCCCTGCGATCTGCTCACTGCCATCATGCTGGTTCGGCGTACACACCAGCATCGCCCTGTGCATGGGCAGGTTCATTTGTGCGAGATAGCTGGCAAACGCTTCTGGGGTTGAAGGGGCAGAAGTCCAGGGCACGTGCAGCGTGCGGCTGCGCCGGGCCAGTGCAACAAACCGCGCGGCATCGGCCGCGACGGGCGGGCGTAAACATACCGGCACCGTGGACGAATTTTTCGCGCGCGTTTGCATGGCCGCCTGCGTCACAGTTCAGATCAGCCACTGATTCAGATCAGACCGACAACGCTGGTTGCGCGTGGGTGGTCTCCGGCTCGGACGCTCCATTGGCATAGGCCTGCATCGCCAGCGCATGCACTTCCCGCGCGGGGCGGTCCTTGAGCAGATGGTTGCTCCACACCTGGCGCCAGATGCGGGCGCCGGGCAGACTGTGGCGAAGGCCCAGCATGTGGCGGGCGATGTGGGGCCAGGGGATGCCGTGCTGTGCGGCCTCGCGCTCCATGTATTCCACCATCGCCAGCTCCACTTCCTCTCGGGTCAGGGGGCAGGGGGCGCCGCCGTAGTAGAGCTGGTCCCAGCGCGCCAGCCACCAGGGGTTGTGGTACGCCTCGCGGCCGATCATCACGCCGTCCAGGTGTTGCAGCTGCTCCTGCACCACCGCGTCGGCGGTGATACCGCCGTTGATGGCGATGGTGAACTGCGGAAACTCGGCCTTGAGGCGGTGGACCACCTCGTAGCGCAGCGGCGGGATGTCGCGGTTTTCCTTGGGGGAGAGGCCCTGCAGCCACGCGTTGCGCGCATGCACGATGAACACGGTGCACCCGGCCTCGGCCACGGTGCCGACGAAGTCGCGCACAAAGCCGTAGTCCTCCACCTTGTCGATGCCGATGCGGTGCTTGACGGTGACGGGCACGCTGACCACGTCCTTCATGGCCTTGACGCCATCGGCCACCAGCTGGGGGGCTTTCATCAGGCTGGCGCCGAAGGCACCGCGTTGCACGCGGTCGCTGGGACAACCGCAGTTCAGGTTGATTTCGTCGTAGCCCCATTCCTCACCCAGTTTGGCGGCCTGGGCGAGCTTGTCGGGCTCGTTGCCGCCCAGCTGCAGGGCTACGGGGTGTTCTTCGGCGTTGAAGCGCAGGTGGCGCTCGGTGCCGCCATACAGGATGCCGCCCGCGTTCACCATCTCGGTGTACAGCAGGGTCTGGCGCGTCAGCAGCCGGTGAAAGTAACGGCAGTGGCGGTCAGTCCAGTCCATCATGGGGGCGACGGACATGCGCCAGGGGCTCAGGGTGGTTTCCACGGGCAAACAGCGAAGGCGGGGAGGGGAGGGGAATGTTCTGCAGCAGAACGCCCCTCTGGTCGGGGGCGCTGCGGGGCTGCAGGTGCGAAACCCGCATTATCCCACTGGCTGCGTGAGGGGCGCCAGAGGAGGGTTTTGGGTCAGAACGGGCGCAGGTGCCAGTGCCGATTGTTCCGGGTGCTATCAATAGAGGAGTGCTGGAGGTGGCGGGTGTCGGCCCGCAGGGTACCCGTGCCCAGTCGCCAGCGCATCCACACTCGTTCTATCCCAGGTCCTGCAACCCGTATTTCCGCACGATCGCGGCCCGCTGGCGCGGATCGATGTTGATGTGGGCGGCGTCGCGCCCCACCTGGGCCAGCAGGCGCGGGTCCATCACGCGGCGCCACAGGGGCGGCACATAGGCCAGCGTGAACATGCCGAAGTAGCCGATGGGCAGCTGCGGCACATCGTCAAAGTGGCGCAGCGACTGGTAGCGGCGCAGCGGGTGCGCGTGGTGGTCGGAGTGCCGCTGCAGATGGAACAGGGCCCAGTTGGAGAACACGTGGTTGCTGTTCCACGAATGCTGGGGGCGGCAGGGTTCGTAGCGGCCGCTGGCGTCCTTTTGCCGCAGCAGCCCGTAGTGCTCGACATAGTTGGCCGAGGTGAGCTGAAAGTTGGCCCAGAAAGACGCCACCAGTAAAAATGGCAGGATGACCACGCCCAGCCAGAGTGCCAGCCCCGCCCACAGCAGCGCCGTGATGAGCGCTGGCTGCAGGATCTCGTTGTGCCACGACAGCAGCGGCAGGTGCTGGCGGGCCAGGCGGTCTTTTTCCAGCGCCCAGGCGCGGCGTGCGGCGCCGGGCATCTCGCGCAGCACAAAGCGGTAGATGGACTCGCCCATGCGCGACGAGGCCGGGTCGGCCGGTGTGGCCACATCGCGGTGGTGGCCCCGGTTGTGTTCGATGAAGAAGTGCCCATAGGCCGTGGGTGCCAGCACCAGCTTGGCCAGCCAGCGCTCCAGCGGCGTGTTCTTGTGGCCCAGCTCGTGCCCTAGATTGATGCAGAACCCGCCCACCGTGCCCGTGGTCAGCACCATCGCCAGCACGCCATGCCAGGGCAGGGGCTGCGTGGCCACCCACCAGGCACTGAAAATGAAGGCCGCCCACAGCACCGGCACCAGCAGGAAGGTGATGCGGCGGTAGTAGTGGTCGTTTTCCAGCGCAGGCACGGCGGATTCGGGCGGGTTGCTCTGGTCCACGCCCAGCATCCCGTCGAGCAACGGGGCGACGAGGTAGAAAAACGCCACCGGCGCCCACAGCACCAGCGGTTCGCGGGTCCATGCCATCAGTGCCGGGCCTACGCCCACGGTGCAGGGCACCACCAGGGACAGCAGCCATGCGTACCGCTTGCGGTCGCGGTAGGGCGGGGTGGTGGGCAATAGGGTTGGCAGCATGGGGCGGCAGCGACAACGCGGACCTGCTGGTGGTGCATTCTGGACCGGTGGAGATCCACCGCCAGTTTTATTTGGCATGGCGCCTTTGCTCCGGCAATTGGAGCAAAAATGGCTGGTAGCGATAGTGCTTATTGTCCTGAGTGCTATGAAATTGGGAGTAATCTGCAGGGGCGCATGCAAGCGGCGGCGGCTCCACTTTGCCTTGCGTCAAGGTGGGACATTGGCACCATCAGCGATACTCGCGGCGCTCTCGATGCCTGTGGAGCCAAGCGCCCACTGCCTGTGTCAGCGCCCCGGGCTCCGTTCTGTCACCCCTTTTCCCATGCACCACACCATTTTTGACACGCCGGTTGTCAACACGCTCCTGCGCGCTTTTTCCCGCTTCACCCTGCGCATCACCGGCTGGAAGGTCGAGGGCGCCTTGCCAGACCATGCCGCCAAAAGCGTGCTGATCGCCGCACCCCACACCAGCAACTGGGACTTGCCGTACACGCTGATGCTGGCGTTCTCTCTGCGCCTGCGCGTGTACTGGATGGGCAAGCACAGCCTGTTCAAGGCGCCGTTTGGCGGGGTGATGCGCTGGCTGGGGGGCATCCCGGTGGACCGCAGCCAGGCCAACAACCTGGTCGCCAACTCGGCCCAGGCCATGCGCGATGCCGACGGACCCATGCAGCTCATCGTGCCGCCCGAGGGCACGCGGGGCAAGACGCGGCACTGGAAGACGGGCTTTTACTTCATCGCCCAGCAGGCGGGCGTGCCCATCGTGCTCGCGTTTGTGGACTATGGCCGCAAGGTCGGCGGCCTGGGCCCGGTGTTTGAGCCCACGGGCGATGTGGATCGTGACATGGCGCACATCAAGGCGTTTTATGCGCCGATCCGGGGCAAGAACCCGACGCAGTTCGAGGCCTGATTCACTGGTTGTAAAAATAGCCACTATCGCTTGATAGATAAGCGCTGGTAGCTTCAGTATCCATAGCATTCAGCGCTTGATTTTGAGCGCGCTGGTGGCTATTGGCGCAGCGTACGCCAGGGCTGCCGATGAAGGGGCGCCCCGCCGCGCTGGCAGCGTCCCCCGTCCCGAATCGCGCAGCGAGTCGAGAGAAGGGGGAAGCGGCGTAAGCCGCTCAGGGGGATGTCACCCTACCTGTCGTCGGTCGATTTTGCGGCTGAGCACGATGCTGGTCTGCGTCTGGTGCACGCCCTCCAGCTGGCCGACCTTGTCGAGCAGGGCGTCGAGCTGCTCGTGGCTGGCGCAGCGTAAGAACACCAGGTAGTCAAACGGCCCGCTCACGGCCGACACCTCTTCGACCTCGGCCATGGCCTCCAGCGCGCGCAGCACGGCGGGTGCTGCCTTGGGCAGCACGCTGATGCTGCACCAGGCCCGCACGGTGGTGGCGTCTAGCCGCGTACCCAGCCGCACCCCGTAGCCAGTCACCACACCCGAACGCTCCAGCCGCGCGATCCGCGCCACCACGGTCGTGCGGGCCAGGCCGAGCTTGCGCGCCAGCGTGGCCGTGCCCTCGCGCGCGTTGGCCTGCAGCAGGCTGAGCAGTTGCCGGTCGGTGTCATCCAGGGCCTGGGTCATGCGCATTTCCTCAATAAGTCATAACGCCCATCATATTCGCCGTTATGGCAAAACAAAGAACAGCTTTCGACGTTTTGAACGCTACACATTGACAGCGCTGTTGCCTAGCATCAAGGCATTCACAACACCTCTCCGCCATGTGCGGCGAGCACTACCGGGAGCACTGCCATGACCACCTTCGACATTTCCTCGCACTCCACCTCCCGCCGCCCCATCACCATCCTGGGGGCGGGCCACATCGGCTTCGCCATGGCGCTGCTCCTGCAACAGTCCGGCGACTACGACATCCTGGTGGTGGACCGCGATCCGGTGCGGCTGGCCGAGGTGGCAAATTTGGGTATTTCCACCCGATTGGCCACAGACGACGCGAGCCTGCAGGCCGCCATCGACGGCCGCTTCGCCGTGCTGAACGCACTGCCATTCCACCGCGCTGTGCCCGTGGCCACGCTGTGCGCCAGCGCAGGCGTGCATTACTTTGACCTGACCGAAGACGTGGCCAGCACCCAGGCCATCCGCGCCCTGGCCGCCAACGCACGCAGCGTGCTGATGCCGCAGTGCGGCCTGGCGCCGGGCTTCATCGGCATTGTGGGCAATGACCTGGCCCGGCGTTTTGACACGCTGCACACGCTGCGCATGCGCGTGGGGGCGCTGCCCCGCTACCCGCAGGGTGCCCTGCGTTACAACCTGACCTGGAGCACCGAGGGCCTCATCAACGAGTACTGCAACCCCTGCGAAGCCATTGTGGACGGCGTGCGCACCACGGTGCCTGCGCTGGAGGGGCTGGAAACCTTTGCGCTGGACGGCGTGGAGTACGAGGCCTTCAACACCTCGGGTGGGCTGGGCACGCTGACGGAAACCTTGGCGGGCAAGGCGCGGCAGGTGGACTACCAGTCCATCCGCTACCCGGGCCACAACGCCATCCTCAAGCTGTTGCTCAATGACCTGCGCCTGCGGGACCGGCGCGATCTGCTCAAGGACATTCTGGAAACCGCCATCCCCACCACGGACCAGGACGTGATCGTGGTGTTTGCCACCGCATCAGGCCTCAAGGGCGGGCGGCTGGTGCAGGACTCGTACTCGGCCCGTATCGTGGGCACGCAAGTGGCTGGGCATACGCTGAGCGCCATCCAGCTCACCACGGCCGCAGGCATCTGCACGGCGCTGGACCTGGTGGCGCAAGGCAAGTTGCCGCAGCAGGGCTTTGTCGGGCAGGAGTCCGTGGCGCTTGCGGACTTTCTGGCCAACCGCTTTGGTTCCGCCTACGCCCGGGAGGGCGAGCTGGTGCTTTGAGGGAGCCTGGGCAGACCGGGGTTCAGCGCCCCGGCTTCTGGTACATGCCCTCAATGGCCTCGGCAAAGTGCGCCATCAGGTTGTTGCGCTTGAGCTTGAGCGTGGGCGTCATGAAGGTGTTTTCAATCGTCCAAGGCGTGAGCGTCAGGTGCACCGTGCGCGGCACGGCATAGCGGGCAAAGCTGGCGGTGTTCTTTTCGATGCGCGCCAGCACAGCACGGTGCACGCTGGGGTGGTTCAGGCTGTCAGCGGCCTGGGGGTTCAGGCCCAGGTCGGCCGCCAGGCGCTGCCACTCGCCAGGGTTCAGCACGGCCACACAGGCGATGAAGGGGCGGTTTTCGCCCACCACAAAGGCCTGCTCCAGCAGCGGGTCGGCCAGCAGGGCCAGCTCCAGGTCGCCCGGCGGGATCTTTTCGCCGGTGGATGTGACGATGATTTCCTTGATGCGGCCCTTGATGTAGATGCGGCCGTTCACGATGTCGGCCTGGTCGCCGGTGCCCAGCCAGCCGTCGGTGCTCAGGATGCGTGCGGTGTCTTCGGGGCGCTTCCAGTAGCCCTTCATCACGATGGGGCCGCGCACCTGCAGCTCGTGGTTGTCGCCGATACGCACTTCCACACCGGGCAGGGCCTTGCCCACGCAGGCGGGGTCGTTGTCGTCCAGTGCGTTGACCGACACCACCGGTGCGGTCTCGGTCATGCCGTAGCCCTGGATCAGCGGCAGCCCCAGGCCCAGAAAACACTTGGCAATGGTGGGCGACAGCGGCGCGCCACCACTCACCGCCACGCGCACGCGGCCGCCAAACTGGGCCAGCAAAGGCTTGGCCACCAGGGCCTGCAGCACGGGCCAGGGCAGGGCGGCCATCCAGCCTGCGGCCTGACTGCTGGCGTCCGGTGTGGGGGCAGCCAGCCCTTGGGCTGCACAAAACCGGGCCCAGCCCTTGTTCTGCGCGGCTTCGTACAGCTGCATCTTCCAGGGCGTGGGCGAGAGTTTTTCGAGCAGCTTGGCGTGGATACGTTCGTAGATGCGCGGCACCGACACCAGCACGGTGGGTCGCACGGTCTTCAGGTCATCGGCCAGTTGCGCCACCGAGCGTGCATAGGCCACGCAGCTGCCCGCCGCAATCGGCAGGTAGTAGCCGCCCGTGCGCTCAAAGGTGTGCGACAGAGGCAGGAACGACAGGAACACGTCATCCACTGTGGGTGCAATGCGCTCCAGCACGGCCTTCACGTCGCTGACCACGTTGCGGTGGGTCAGCATCACGCCCTTGGGTTTGCCGGTGGTGCCGGAGGTGTAGACGATGGCCGCTAGGTCATCGGCCTGCGGGCCTGTGGCCGCGGTGGACGCGTCCGTTTGTGCCGCGCCCGTCAGCCATTGCGCGAGCGAGCCCACGGCAGGGCTGTCGCCCGACGCCGGGGTGGCCTTGAACGCGTCGTCGTCATCAGTGATCACCACGGCGCGCAGGGCCGGGAAGGGCGTGCCCACGGCGCGGATCTTTTCCCATTGCTCGGCCTGACTCACGATCAGCATCGATGCCTCGCAGTCCGCCAGGATGTAGGCGATGCTGCCGGGGTTGTCGATGGCGTGCAGCGGCACAGGCACGCCGCCGACGGCCAGCGTGGCCTGGTCTGCGCACATGGCATTGAGGCCGTTGGGCAGCAAGATGGCCACGCGGGCCGCAGGCGGCAGCTGCATGGCGGCGAGGGCCTGGGCCCAGGCTTTCACGCGTTCTGCGGTCTGCGCCCACGTCAGGCTTTGCCAAGCCTTGCGGTTCGTGTCATATGCGCGAAAGGCGTCGGCCTGGGGAGTTTGGCCGACCCGGTAAGCCAGTAGTTGGGGCAGCGTGTGAACGTCGGAAATTCGGGTGGGGGCGGTGGCTGAGGTCATCTGACTGGTGCATGGTGCCCGCTGAGGGACTTCAGTGGGGCGTCCGCATGCCGGAGCGCCTCACTGGGAGATTCTGGGCCCTGATCAGGGCAAACCCGAGGATGATAGCCAGCACAGGAGCTTGCGGCACCCATCCGGTGGCGTGCTTTGTGAGAAATGGTGCATTCCTAAAGATGGAATGCCGAGGCGGGCACTGCGTGCGGCCGCCACATGGCGCGTCGAGGGCTGCAGGCACCATGGGCACAATACGCGCCATTCCATAGCCACGCGAACGCCGCACCAGCAAACCCCATGGACCCTGTCACCATTTTTTTCATTGCCACCCTCATGATGCTGGCAAACGGTGGGGTTCTGGGCCTGATGCACAAGGACTTGCCGTTGCCCATGCGGCCCGCTGCGGCCAGCTGGCGCGTTGCCACACTGCTGTTTGCCGGTGGCTCCATCCTGTTTGCCGCGCAGGGGCTGAACCCGCCCGCCTACACCCTGGCCCTGGCCAATGCGCTGGTGATGTTCGGCTTCACGGGTTATCTGCGTGCATTGCGGCAGTTTTATGGCCTCAAGGACAAGCTGTGGATCATGGTGCCCGCCGCTCTTGGCACGGCGGCCGTGTTCTGGCTGACCTTGGGTACGGCTGACGTGGGCGGGCGCATTCTGACCGTGTCGGTGGTCTGGTCGGTGCTGATGGTGCACTGCATTGTGGTGCTGGTTTCACAGGAGCGCCGCGATGGTGCCCGCAGTCGGCGCGTGATGGCGGGCCTGTTCACGTCCGTCGCCTTGTTTGTGCTGTTCCGCGCAGGCTATTTTGTGGTGATCGGGGTGAACCCGGCCTTCAATGTGCTGGGGGCGGGCGCCTGGATGAACATTGCGACCCCCATGGTGGCAGCCACCTTGCCCGTGATCGGCACCACCGCGTTCTTGCTGATGTGCTCGGAGCGCATCCGCCGCCAGTGGGAGCGCGCAGCGTCCACCGACTACCTGACCGGCCTGCCCAACCGCCGCACGCTGGTGGAGATGGGGCTGAAGCGTTTCGAGCAGGCCCGCACCAGCGTGGCGCCCGGTGGTTTTGGACTGGCGATTGTGGACATTGACCACTTCAAGCGCATCAACGACGAGCATGGCCACGAGATGGGCGATGTGGCCCTCAAGCATGTGGCGGGGCGGCTGCAGTCTGCCTGCCGGGGGGCTGAGCTGCCGGCTCGACAAGGTGGGGAAGAGTTTGTGGTGCTGTTCGACAACCTGCAGCTGCACGACGCCCCGGCCGCTGGCGAGCGGTTGCGCCAGGCAGTCGCCCAGGCCCCGTTCACGGCGGGTGACCTGGTGTTGCCGTTGACGGTGTCGATCGGTCTGGCGGTGCTCCGTGCCGACGACACCCACTTCGACAGCTTGCTGCGCCGCGCGGACGAAGCGCTTTACGCGGCCAAGGCGGCCGGGCGCAACCGGGTGGAAATCGCTCCCTGAGAAGGCGATGGAGCCGGATGCCCACGGGATCCAGCGTCGGGCTACCGGCCTGGTCCGGCGCTCAGAATCAGGTCGCCGCTTCCAGCCCCTGCGCAAAGTGCGCCTGCATGGCCTTGGCCGTGGCCTTGGCGTCGCGTGCCACCATCGCGGCCAGGATGGCGCGGTGCTCACCCAGCGAATCTTCGATGCGCCCTTGCTTGAACAGCGAGTTGTGGCGGTTGAGCTTCATCACCTTGCGCAGGTCGGCCACCATCTGGCTGCGCCAGCGGTTGTCAGCCATTTCCAGCAGGTGCATGTGAAAGCGCTCGTTGATGGCAAAGAACTTCTCGCGGTCTGCCACGGCAGCTTCCAGCTCGGCGTGCAGCTCCTGCAGGGTCTTTAACTGTGCGTCGGTGGCGCGTTCGGCCACCACGCCTGCGGCGTCGCTCTCCAGCAGACTGAGCAGGTGGTACACGTCGCGCAGGTCTTTCTCGCTCATCTCCGTCACATAGGCGCCACGGCGCACCTTCATCGTGACCAGGCCTTCAGCGGCCAGCACCTTCAGCGCCTCGCGCAGCGGCGTGCGGCTGATGCCGAATTCTTCGGCAATCTTGAGTTCATCGATCCAGCTGCCAGGCTCCAGCTCGCGGCGGAAGATGCGCTGGCGCAGTTGCTCGGCGACTTCTTCGTACAGGGCGCGGGGCGTGAGGGTGAGGGCAGACATGGGTGGATTGTAAGCTGCGAAGAATATTTTGAATCAATAATTATGAATGATGTAAACTCGCCGCCACATCACAGCATCCGTGCGGTCACCGCCTGTGCGCCGTGTTGGACGCCCCCATGCCATCTTCGGAGTAGCTTTCGCCATGAGTGACAAACCCACCAACAACGCCCCCGAGTTCGCCGCGTCTTCGCTGGAAGCCTGGGCCAAGGCCGCAGCCAAGTCGGCGCCGGGGGGCGATGTCAGCGCCCTCAACTGGGTCACGCCCGATGGCATCACCGTCAAGCCGCTGTACACCGCCGAAGACACGGCCAGCCTGCCGTACGCCAACACGCTGCCGGGTTTTGAACCCTACCTGCGCGGCCCCCAGGCCACCATGTATGCGGTGCGCCCCTGGACCATTCGCCAGTACGCAGGCTTTTCGACCGCCGAAGAATCCAACGCCTTCTACCGCAAGGCCCTGGCCGCGGGCGGGCAGGGCGTGAGTGTGGCGTTCGACCTGGCCACCCACCGGGGTTACGACAGCGACCACGCCCGCGTGACGGGCGATGTGGGCAAGGCCGGGGTGGCAATCGACTCGGTCGAGGACATGAAGATCCTGTTCGACCAGATCCCGCTGGACAAGGTCAGCGTCTCCATGACCATGAACGGCGCCGTGCTGCCCGTGCTGGCAGGCTATGTGGTGGCGGCAGAAGAGCAGGGCGTCTCGCAAGACAAGCTCTCAGGAACCATTCAGAACGACATTCTGAAAGAGTTCATGGTGCGCAACACCTACATCTACCCCCCCAAGCCGTCGATGAAGATCATTGGCGACATCATCGAGTACACGGCCAAGAACATGCCGAAGTTCAACTCGATCTCGATCAGCGGCTACCACATGCAGGAAGCCGGGGCCAACCAGGCACTGGAGCTGGCCTTCACCCTGGCCGACGGCAAGGAATATGTGAAGACCGCCATCGCCAAGGGCATGGACGTGGACGAGTTCGCTGGGCGCCTGTCGTTCTTCTGGGCGATTGGCATGAACTTCTATCTCGAAGTCGCCAAGATGCGCGCCGCGCGCCTGCTGTGGTGCCGCATCATGAAGGCCACGGGGGCCAAGAACCCCAAGAGCCTCATGCTGCGCACGCACTGCCAGACCAGCGGCTGGAGCCTCACAGAGCAGGACCCCTACAACAACGTGGTGCGCACCACCATCGAGGCCATGGCGGCCGTGTTTGGCGGCACCCAAAGCCTGCACACCAACAGCTTTGACGAAGCCATTGCGCTGCCCACCGAGTTCAGCGCCCGCATTGCGCGCAACACGCAGCTCATCATCCAGGAAGAGACCCATATCACCAACGTGATCGACCCCTGGGCCGGCAGCTACATGATGGAGAAGCTGACCCAGGACATGGCCGACGCGGCCTGGAAGATCATCGAAGAGGTCGAGGCCATGGGCGGCATGACCCAGGCCGTGGACAGCGGCTGGGCCAAGCTCAAGATCGAAGCTGCTGCGGCCGAGAAGCAGGCGCGCATCGACAGTGGCAAGGACGTGATCGTGGGCGTCAACAAGTACAAGCTGGCGAAGGAAGACCCGGTCGACATCCTGCAGATCGACAACATGAAGGTGCGCGACGGCCAGATCGCTCGCCTGCAAAAGATCCGTGCAACGCGCGATGCCGCCAAGGTGCAGGCAGCGCTGGACGCGCTGACCGCCGCCGCAGAGAGTGGCGAGGGCAACCTGCTCGATTTGTCCATCCAGGCAGTGCGTCTGCGTGCCACAGTGGGCGAGATCAGCGATGCGTTGGAGAAGGTTTTTGGGCGCCACCGCGCCGATACACAAAAGGTGACCGGTGTGTACGCAGCTGCCTATGACTCGGCCGAAGGCTGGGACAAACTCAAGACCGAAATCAACGCCTTTGCCGAAGAACAGGGCCGCCGCCCCCGCGTGATGATCGCCAAACTGGGCCAGGACGGCCATGACCGGGGCGCCAAGGTGGTGGCCACCGCGTTTGCTGACCTGGGCTTTGACGTGGACATGGGCCCGCTGTTCCAGACCCCCGAGGAATGTGCCCGCCAGGCCATTGAAAACGACGTGCACGCCGTGGGCGTGAGCACGCTGGCTGCAGGCCACAAGACACTGGTGCCCGCCATCATTCAGTCGCTCAAGGACCAGGGTGCGGACGACATCATCGTGTTCGTCGGTGGGGTGATTCCGGCGCAGGACTACGACTTCTTGTACGAGTCGGGCGTCAAGGGCGTGTACGGCCCCGGCACACCCATTCCCGCCAGTGCCAAGGATGTGCTGGAGCAGATTCGCAAGGCGGTGGCGTGACACCTGCGGCGCTTCTTGACGGGGTGGTACAGGGCACGGCGGCAGTGCAACGCAGGGCCATGTCCAAAGCCATCACTCTGCTCGAATCAACGCGGGTGGACCACCGCGCCCAGGCGGACGAGCTGCTCACTGCGCTGCTTCCCCACACCGGCAAGGCCTTCCGCCTGGGCATCAGCGGTGTTCCGGGCGTGGGCAAGTCCACCTTCATCGAAGCCCTGGGCCTGTACCTCATCGCCCAGGGCCACCGCGTGGCTGTGCTCACCATCGACCCGTCCAGCACCGTCTCGGGTGGTTCCATCCTGGGCGACAAGACGCGCATGGAACACCTCTCGGTGCACGAAAAAGCCTACATCCGCCCCAGTCCCTCCAGCGGCACGCTGGGTGGGGTCGCAGAGAAGACGCGCGAAGCCATGCTGGTCTGCGAGGCCGCAGGCTACGACGTGGTCATCGTTGAAACCGTGGGCGTGGGCCAGAGCGAGATTGCGGTGGCGGGCATGACGGACATGTTTGTGCTGATGCAGCTGCCCAACGCAGGCGACGACCTGCAGGCCATCAAGAAGGGCGTGATGGAGATTGCCGACCTGGTGGTCATCAACAAGGCCGACATCGACAAGAACGCCGCCACACGGGCCGAGGCACAAATCACCTCCAGCCTGCGCCTCTTGAGCCAGCACGGCAACCCGGAAAACGCGCACCACGACGAAACGCTGTGGCACCCGAAGGTAGTGCAAATCAGCGCGCTGCTAGGGCAGGGCGTAGACAGCTTCTGGGCCGCCGTCACGCAGTTCCGCCAGCTGCAAACCGCCAACGGCCGCCTGGCCACGCGGCGCGAGAAGCAGGCGCTGTCCTGGATGTGGGAGCGCATCGACGCGGGCCTCAAGCTCGCGTTTCGCCAGCACCCGCAGGTCAAAGAGCTGCTGCCCCAGATGCAGGCCGATGTGGCCGCAGGACGCATTGCGGCATCGACTGCAGCACGAAATCTGCTCCAAGCGCAATCCAATCATGCGCTGGCAGCTATCAAATAAATAGTAGACAAACCCATTCACCAAAGGACGACCATGCAAGACATCCTGGATCAACTGGAGAAAAAGCGTGCGCTGGCACGCCTGGGCGGCGGGCAAAAGCGCATTGATGCGCAGCACGCCAAGGGCAAGCTCACGGCGCGCGAGCGCATCGAGCTGCTGCTGGACGACGGCACGTTCGAGGAATGGGACATGTTTGTTGAGCACCGCTGCACCGACTTTGGCATGGAGGACAACAAGATCCCCGGCGACGGTGTGGTGACGGGCTACGGCATGATCAATGGCCGCCTGGTGTTCGTGTTCAGCCAGGACTTCACCGTGTTCGGCGGCGCACTCAGCGAAACCCACGCCGAAAAGATCTGCAAGGTGATGGACCAGGCCATGAAGGTCGGTGCACCGGTCATCGGCCTCAACGACTCCGGCGGCGCGCGCATCCAGGAAGGCGTGGCGTCCCTCGGCGGCTATGCCGACGTGTTCCAGAAGAACGTGCTGGCCAGCGGCGTGATTCCGCAGATCAGCATGATCATGGGCCCGAGCGCCGGTGGCGCCGTGTACTCGCCCGCCATGACCGACTTCATCTTCATGGTGAAAGACAGCTCGTACATGTTCGTGACCGGCCCCGAAGTGGTGAAGACCGTGACGCACGAAGAAGTCACCGCCGAGGAACTGGGCGGCGCCGTGACCCACACGACCAAGAGCGGTGTGGCCGACATGGCGTTTGAGAACGACGTGGAGGCGCTGATGATGCTGCGCCGCCTGTACAACTACCTGCCGCTCAACAACCGCGAAAAGGCCCCGGTGCGCCCCAGCAACGACCCGGCCGACCGCCTGGATCTGAGCCTGGACACCCTGGTGCCCGAGAACCCCAACAAGCCCTACGACATGAAGGAGCTGATCCTCAAGACCGTGGACGACGGGGACTTCTTCGAGCTGCAGCCCGAGTACGCCAAGAACATCCTCATCGGCTTTGCCCGCATGGAAGGCCAGACCGTGGGCATCGTGGCCAACCAGCCGCTGGTGCTGGCGGGCTGCCTGGACATCAAGAGTTCCATCAAGGCCGCGCGTTTTGTGCGCTTCTGCGATGCGTTCAACATCCCGGTGGTCACGTTTGTGGACGTTCCCGGCTTCATGCCTGGCACCTCGCAAGAGTACGGCGGCATCATCAAACACGGCGCCAAGCTGCTGTACGCGTATGCCGAGTGCACCGTACCCAAGATCACCGTCATCACCCGCAAGGCCTACGGCGGTGCGTACGACGTGATGAGCTCCAAGCACCTGCGCGGCGACGTGAACCTGGCCTGGCCCAACGCTGAAATTGCGGTGATGGGCGCCAAGGGCGCGGTGGAGATCATCTTCCGCGAGGACAAGAACGACCCCGTGAAGCTGGCTGCGCGCGAGGCCGAATACAAGCAGCGTTTTGCCAACCCGTTTGTGGCCGGTGCACGCGGCTTTATCGACGACGTGATCCTGCCGCACGAGACACGCAAGCGCATCTGCCGCTCGCTGGTGATGCTGCGCGATAAGAAGCTGGAAAACCCATGGCGCAAGCACGGCAACATTCCGCTGTGATCTGAGAGCTTGAGCATGGACACCGCTGATCTTCAGCCTCAAATTCGTGCCGATTGGCAGCCGCTGTCGCAGTTGGTGGTGCCAGGGCTTTGGCGCGGAACTGTGCTTCGAATTACGGCTGCTCAGTGGCCATACGAGCCAGTCGTTGATTTGATGTGTCTGGAGTCACGGGTCTCCGATTGCGGTTTGAGTTTGATTGTCTGTACGGGGCAAAAAGCTGGGCTTACGCTGATCGAACTTCCTCTGGAAGCGAAGTTTCAGCCTGACGCAAGCTCTTTGTCTGTTGAATGGCTCAGGGCGAATTGGGGACGATGGATCTATCCAGAATGCTCGGTGGAGCAAGTTCTGGTGATTCCTCAATACCCAAGCAATATGTGTATCAACCACCGCGAAGCCGCCGCTTCGCGGGACCTCCAAGTTGAGTAGGGCAAAGCAATGTTTACAAAAATTCTCATCGCCAACCGTGGCGAAATCGCCTGCCGAGTGATTGCAACGGCCAAGAAAATGGGCATCGCCACCGTCGCCGTCTACTCCGACGCCGACAAGGAAGCCCGCCACGTCAAGCTGGCCGACGAGGCCGTGCACATTGGTGCCGCGCCCAGCCGCGAGTCGTACCTGCTGGCCGACAAGATCATTGCGGCCTGCAAGCAGACGGGCGCGCAAGCGGTACACCCCGGCTATGGCTTCCTCTCCGAGAACGAAGCCTTCGCCAAACGCTGCGAGGACGAAGGCATTGCCTTCATCGGCCCCAAGGCGCATTCGATTGCGGCCATGGGCGACAAGATCGCGTCCAAGAAGCTGGCCAACGAGGCCAAGGTCAACACCATCCCTGGCTACAACGACGCCATCGCGGGCCCTGAGCAGGCGGTGGAGATCGCCAAGGGCATTGGCTACCCCGTGATGATCAAGGCCTCGGCCGGGGGCGGCGGCAAGGGCCTGCGCGTGGCGTTCAACGACAAGGAAGCGTTTGAAGGCTTTGCCAGCTGCCAGAACGAAGCCCGCAACAGCTTTGGTGACGACCGCATCTTCATCGAAAAATTCGTGCAGGAGCCACGCCACATCGAGATCCAGGTGCTGGGCGACAGCCATGGCAACGTGATCTACCTGAACGAGCGCGAGTGCTCCATCCAGCGCCGCCATCAGAAGGTGATTGAAGAAGCGCCGTCGCCTTTCATCAGCGACGCCACCCGCAAGGCCATGGGCGAGCAGGCGGTGCAACTGGCCAAGGCCGTCAAGTACCAAAGCGCGGGCACGGTGGAGTTTGTGGTCGGCAAGGACCAGGACTTCTACTTCCTGGAGATGAACACCCGCCTGCAGGTGGAGCACCCGGTGACGGAGTGCATCACCGGCCTGGACCTGGTGGAGCTGATGATCCGCGTGGCGGCGGGCGAGAAGCTGCCCCTGACGCAAGCCGATGTGAAGCGCGACGGCTGGGCCATTGAGTGCCGCATCAACGCCGAAGACCCGTTCCGCAATTTCCTGCCGTCCACCGGCCGCCTGGTGCGCTTTCAGCCGCCGGAGGAGTCGATGTTCCAGTCCGATACGACCAAAAAATGGGGCGTGCGGGTGGACACGGGCGTGTACGAGGGCGGCGAGATCCCCATGTACTACGACTCGATGATTGCCAAGCTCATCGTGCACGGCACGGACCGCAACGATGCGATTGCCAAGATGCGCGTGGCGCTGAACGGCTTTGTGATTCGCGGTATCAGCAGCAACATCCCGTTCCAGGCCGCGTTGCTGGCGCATCCCAAGTTCGTGACGGGCGACTTCAACACCGGCTTCATCGCTGAGAACTACGGCAAGGGCTTCCACGCCGAAGATGTGCCGCACAGCGACCCGCTGTTCCTGGTGGCGCTGGCCGCGTTCATGAACCGCCGCTACCGTGCACGCGCCTCCGGCATCAGCGGCCAGCTGGCGGGCCACGAGGTGAAGGTGGGCGAGCAGTTTGTGGTGGTCACGCTGGGCGCCGAAGGGCAGAACCAGCACCACGAGGTGACGGTGTCCGACTTTGAAGACAAATCGGGCTCCAGCGCAATCAGCGTGGGCGGCAATAGCTATCAGATCAGTAGCGCCGCCACGCTGGGCCAGATCCGCGTGCAGGGCGCATGCAACGGCCAGGGCTTCACGGCCCAGGTGGAACGCGGCGTGGGCAAGAACCCGCTGGCGCTGCGCATTGCGCACAACGGCACGCAGATCGATGCGCTGGTGCTGTCGCCGCTGGGCGCGCGGCTGCACAAGCTGATGCCCTTCAAGGCGCCGCCAGATCTGTCCAAGTTCCTGCTCTCGCCCATGCCCGGCCTGCTGGTCGATGTGGCGGTGCAGCCCGGCCAGAAGGTGCAGGCCGGCGAGAAGCTGGCGGTGATCGAGGCCATGAAGATGGAGAACATCCTCTTTGCCGCGCAAGATGGCGTGGTGGGCAAGATCACGGCGGGCAAGGGTGAGTCGCTGGCGGTGGACCAGGTGATCCTGGAATTCCAGTGATCCCGAGGGCCCTACAACCCATCCGGAGGGGCCTTGCGCCCCTTTTTTAGTCTTTTTGGCCACTAGCGGTAGAAGAATATGCGCTGGCAGCTATCAAATCAGGAGTAATCATGAGCACAACCCCACGCCCCTTCAAGGTCCTGGGTATACAGCAGGTGGCCATTGGCGGCACCGACAAGCAGCGGATGAAGACGCTGTGGGTAGACATGCTGGGCCTCGAACAGACCGGCACTTTCCAGAGCGAGCGCGAGAACGTCGATGAAGACATCCTGGCCATGGGTAAAGGCGCCTTCAAGGTGGAGGTGGACATCATGCAGCCGCTGGACATCGACAAGAAGCCCGCCGTGCACACCACTCCGCTCAACCACATCGGCCTGTGGATCGATGACTTGCCCAAGGCGGTGGAATGGCTCACGGCCAAAGGCGTGCGCTTTGCGCCCGGCGGCATCCGCAAGGGGGCGGCGGGCTACGACATCACGTTTTTGCACCCCAAGAGCAATGACGAGTTTCCCATTGCGGGCGAAGGCGTGTTGATCGAACTGGTGCAGGCACCGGCGGACGTGATTGCCGCGCTGGGCTGAACCCCACCATCGCAGCCCGCTGTCGCCCCCATGGTTTCGCTCCAACGTACGTTGCTGGCTTGCGCCAAGGTGAGCGCCCTGCTGGTCCTCGCACTGGCAGGGCAGGGCGGTGGGGCTGCAGGTGGCACGGGTGCCTATCCGCTCGACTGGGGCCGGCCGGGGGAAACCCTGCAATACCGGTCCTGCGGCTGCGCGGACCGCTGCTGGGTGGCGGAAGTGAAACACCAGCGGTCACGCAAGACGCTGGCCTCCCTGCGATGTGACTGCGAGCGCCTGTTCGGTCGCGTCGACAGTAGCGGCGCTGAGGTGGAGCACAGTCCGAGCTGTTCTGCCATTGACGACGCAGACAACAAGCCCCGCGCCATCCGCGAGTCGCTGGAGCAGATGCTGGGGCGCTGAACAGCGCGGCGTCCATGACCTGGGGCGTCATGGTCACCGGGCCCGGCGGGGGTTACAACGGCGGCACCTTGTCTTTGGTGTCGCCTGCCCATGCAAAAAATTGCTTCTCTGGCCTTGCTGCTAGCAGGTGCCATTCACCTGATTCCCTTGATCGGCGTGCTCGGCGCAGAGCACTTGGCCAGACTCTACGGCGTGGCCCCTTCCGATCCGAACACGCTCATCCTGCTGCGGCACCGCGCTGTGCTGTTAGGCATCGTGGGTGGGCTCTGCCTGATGGCGGCGTTCAAGCCCGGCTACCAGTGGTTGGGCCTGTTCGTTGGCGCGGCCAGCACCCTTTCTTTCCTGCTGCTTGCATGGCTCACCGGCGGCTTCAATGCGCATTTGCAGCGCGTGGTGGTGGCGGATGGCCTGGCCCTGGTGTGCCTGATGGCGGGCGCTGGGGCCTTGAGCTGGTCTGGCCGGGGTGCAATGAGCGGCTAACTTTCATGAACGTCGGAGCCTGCAAGGTGGCACGGGCTGCAAGATAGAAGCCAAAGCCGCCGGTTGTCAGCGCGTTGCTTTGGCGGTTTTGGTCGTGGTTTCAACATGCTCTCTAAAGTGGTCAACAGTCGGCTTTTTTGCCGTTCTCGCACAGCGAGATGCCGGCCGTTGAGCACCGGAAAATAGTGGCACCTTTTGTGACCATGTTGAGAGCAGTTGTGCCGAAATCTCCTTCAAAATCATGGTGATAGCGATGCAGGGCGGTGCTCCGGAAGACTCTGGAGTGGCGCCTTGTGTGATCACCGACGCAATGCCTGGTGCTTGCAGCAGCAGGCTCTTGAAAGGACCCCACCCATGGCCAACGCAACCCTCTCCGCCCCGCAGCCCATCCAGGTCCATCGCCCCGTCCCTGCGCCGGTCGTGCAGGGAGAATGGTCGGTGGATGCCATCCAGGCGCTGCTCGACAAGCCCCTGATGGACTTGCTGTTTGAGGCACAAACCGTGCATCGCCAGCATTGGCCTGCGGGCGACATCGAGCTGGCCACGCTGCTGTCGGTCAAGACCGGCGGCTGCCCGGAAAACTGCGGCTATTGCCCGCAGGCGGCCGAGTTCGACACCGGGGTAAAGGCCGACAAGCTCATGGAGGTGGATGAGGTGGTGCGCGCTGCCCAGGCCGCCAAGGACGCGGGTGCCACGCGCTTTTGCATGGGTGCCGCCTGGCGTGCGCCCAAAGACCGCGACATTGAAAAAGTCAGCGCCCTGATTGGCGCGGTGAAAGGCCTGGGCCTGCAGACCTGCGCCACGCTGGGAATGCTCGAATCGCACCAGGCGCAGGCGCTGAAAGACGCTGGGCTGGACTACTACAACCACAACCTGGACACAGCCCCCGAGTACTACACCGATGTGGTCAGCACCCGTGCCTACCAGGACCGGCTGAACACGCTGCAGCATGTGCGCAGCGCAGGCATCAGCGTGTGCTGCGGCGGCATCGTGGGCATGGGCGAAACGCCCGTGCACCGTGCGGGCCTGATTGCGCAGCTGGCCAACCTGCAGCCGTACCCTGAGTCGGTGCCCATCAACAGCCTGGTGCGCGTGCCTGGAACGCCTTTGGCCGACAGCGAGCCCATCGACCCGTTCGACTTTGTGCGCGTGATTGCGGTGGCCCGCATCACCATGCCCAAGGCGCGCGTGCGCCTGTCGGCGGGGCGCCAGCAACTGGGTGACGCCGTGCAGGCGCTGTGCTTCATGGCCGGGGCCAATTCCATCTTTTATGGCGACAAGCTGCTGGTGACGGGCAACCCCGATGTGGAGGCCGATGTACAACTGCTGGCCAAGCTGGGGCTGAACGGCCACCGCACAACGACCACCACCCTCGACGGGCACAGCCACAGCGCTTGATGCCCCCCGACGCGGCGGCGTGCTTCTGCTGGAGCCCGCTGCGGCGCCACCGAATGCCGTGCCTCAGTGCTGCGCCACGGTAAGGCGCGGGGCACTGCCATTCAGAGCGGCTCTTCGCGCGAGGTCAGTTCGATGCGCTCCATGGGCAGATCGGCGGCCAGGCGGTCCACCTGGGCCAGCCGCGCAGGCTCGGCATCGGCAAACTGCTGGGCAATGCGCCGGAACTCCTCGGACAGGGTTAGGAAGGCATCGACCATGTCGGGGTCGAAGTGGCTCCCCCGGCCGTCGCGAATGATCTCTACCGCCTGCTCGTGGGAGTACGCGGGCTTGTAGACGCGTTCGGAAATCAGTGCGTCGTACACGTCGGCCACGGCCATGAGCCGCGCTGACAGTGGAATGGTGTTGCCCACCAGGCCTTCGGGGTAGCCCGAGCCGTCCCATTTCTCCTGGTGGCTGTAGGCGATCTCCTTGGCATACCGGAAAAACGGGTTGTCCTGTGTGGTCCCCGTCTCGGCCGCGATGATGGCGTCGCGCCCCAGCGTGGTATGCGTCTTCATGATCTCGAACTCTTCCGGCGTGAGCTTGCCGGGCTTGAGCAGGATGCGGTCGGGGATGCCCACCTTCCCGATGTCGTGCAGCGGGGCGGACTTGAAGATGGTCTCGATGGCGGCGTCGGTCAGCTCATCCTTGAAGCGCGGGTGGTTCTGCAGGTGGCGGGCCAGCGCTTCCATGTAGTGCTGCGTGCGCCGGATGTGGTTGCCCGTTTCGTTGTCGCGCGTTTCGGCCAGCGAGGCCATGGCGCGGATCGTGGCGTCCTGCAGCTCGGCCATCGCCCGGGTGCGGTTGGCGACCTCCTGCTCCAGAAAGTGGTTGTGCTGGGCCAGGAAGTCGCGCGCGCGCTTGAGCTGAAGGTGGTTGCGCACCCGGGCCATCACGATGGCCGGGTTGATGGGTTTGGTGATGTAGTCCACCGCACCCAGTTCCAGGCCAATGCTTTCGTCATCGGCCGCGCTCATGGCGGTGAGGAAGATGACGGGGATGTCTTCAGTGTCGGGGTTGAACTGCAGGCGGCGCAGCACCTCGTAGCCATCCATGTCCGGCATCATGATGTCCAGCAGGATCAGGTCGGGCTTGCTGTCGCCCGCCACAATCTGCAGGGCGCGCTCGCCACTGGGCGCAAGCTTGACCTTGTAGTCGGTGCGCAGGAGGTCGCTCATCAGCGAGAGGTTGTCGGGCGTGTCGTCTACGACCAGCACCGTGCATTTGCCGCTGGGTGCGAATGGGCTATTCATGGACCGGGTCCTCCTTGTTGTCATTGTGCGCCTCGGGGGCCTGGCGCAGTATGGCCAGTGCCTCCACAAAGTCGTAGCTGTCCAGCGATCGCTTCATCTGGCCATACGCCGGCCCCAGAAGGGCCTGCAGGGTGGACGTGGATTGCCTGAAGATTTCGATGGCGTCGGAATCGTCGTCGGACAGCAGTGCGTCGAGCTGCGCCACCAGCGCACGCGCAGCGGAGGCGTCGATCTGCAGGCCAGGCGCAGCGTCCGCGCCCGCAACCTCCTCTGCGGGCAGGGCCTGCTGCAGCGCAGTGACCAGCGCCTGGCAAGCCGCTTCCACGGGCTCCAGCAGTGGCTCTGCCAGCTCGGGCGAGGCCTTCTGGGCGATGGCTTCTTCCGCACGCTGCGCCAGGGCTGCCAGTGCGGTGGCGCCAATGGTGCCGGCCGTGCCTTTGAGCGTGTGCATGGCGCGCTGGGCCTCGTCGTGCAGCCCGGCAGCCAGGGCAGTACGGGTGGCTTGGACCGCCTGCGCTTGCCCCGCCACAAACTTGCGCAGCAGGCCTTCGTAGGCAGGCCGTTTGTCCAGCACACGCCGCAGGCCGGCGGTCACGTCGAGCCCTGGGATGCGGCGCAGTGCGTCATCGGTGGGAAGCGCAGCTGTGGAGTGGGGCGCTGTGTCGGAGTTGGAAGGGGCGCCAGCTGGCTGCCCCTGAGGGTCCCCGCCTTCGCGGTCAGCCTCGTCCGCACCGGTGGATCGGGGTGCAATCCATTGCAGCAGGGCAGCAAACAGTTCGTCCGGGTCGATGGGTTTGGCCAGGTGACCGTTCATGCCCGCTTCCAGGCACAGGTCACGGTCGCGGCTCATGGCGTTGGCCGTCATGGCCAGCACGGGTAACTGGGCCCAGGCCGGGTTCTGGCGCAGGTGCCGGGTAGCGGTCAGGCCGTCCATCACGGGCATTTGCATGTCCATCAGCACCAGGTCGTAGGGGGCTTGGGCGAGCATGTCCAGCGCCACCTGCCCGTTCTGGGCCACGTCCACCAACAGGCCGGCGCCGCTCAGCAGCTCGGCGCCCACCTGCTGGTTCAGGTCGTTGTCATCCACCAGCAGCACCCGTGCGCCAGCAATGGCGGAAAGGTGCGCAGCGCGCCGGGGTGTTTGTGTGCCACGCCCGTCGGACGACCGGACCTGCCCGCCCAGCGCCTGCATGGCGGCATCAAAAAGTTGCGAGGGGCTGACGGGTTTGGACAGCATCAGCTGCAGCCCGGCGCGTTCCAGTTCGCTTTGCACATCGTCGCGGCCTGCTGCGGTCACGATGACCGTGAGTGGCGGGTACTGCAGGCGGGCAAGTGCGCGGTGGGTGTCAAACCCGTCCATGCCGGGCATCTTCCAGTCCACGAATGCGATCTCGCAGGGGCGACCGGCCTGTTCGGCGGCGCGGGCCTGGGCCACCGCCTCCTCGCCGGAAGATGCCGTGGTGACGGCAAAGCTCATGCGGGCCAGCATCTCGCCCAGGATATGCCGGGCCTGCTCGCTGTCGTCCACTACCAAGACATGCCGCCCGCGCAAGTCGGGGGTGGGCAGCAGGGGGGCATGGCTGGGGTTGCCCAGCCCCAGGCGGGCGGTAAACCAGAAGGTGCTGCCCACTCCAGGCTGGCTTTGTACCCCCACTTCACCGCCCATCAAGCCAGCCAGCTTCTTGGAGATGGCCAGCCCCAGCCCGGTGCCACCGTATTTGCGCGTGGTGGAGGTGTCGGCCTGTTCGAACGAGCGAAACAGCCGCGACTGCTGCTCGGGAGTCAGGCCGATGCCGGTGTCCTGCACCTCAAAGCGCAGCAGGACTCCGGTGTCGTCGCGCGATGTTTCGGTGACGCGCACGATGATTTCGCCCTTGTCGGTGAATTTGACGGCGTTGTTGGCGTAGTTCACCAGGATCTGCCCCAGGCGCAACGGGTCGCCGCACAGGTCGTCGGGCAGGGCCGGGTCCACATCGAACAGCAGCTCCAGACCCTTGTGCGCGCATTTGTCGCTGACCAGGTTGGCCACGTTGTCCAGCACGCCGCGCAGGTCAAAGTCCACCACCTCCACTTCGAGCTTGCCCGCTTCGATCTTGCTGAAGTCCAGGATGTCGTTGATCAGGCCGAGCAGATGCTGGCCGGAGCGCTGGATCTTTTCGACATAGTCGCGCTGGCGCGGTGTGAGGTCGGTGCCCAGGGCCAGGTGGCTCATGCCGATCACCGCGTTCATTGGGGTGCGGATCTCGTGGCTCATGTTGGCCAGGAAGTCCGACTTCATCTGCGAGGCGTCCTCCGCACGGGCGCGGGCAATCTCCAGCTCGTCCTCATGTTCGCGCAGGGCTGCGTTGACTTTTTGCAGTTCCACCGTGCGCTCGGCCACGCGCGCCTCCAGCACCTCCTCGTTGCGCTTAAGGGCATCCACCAGCTCGTTCTGCGCCGCCATGGCCTGGGCCGTCGCCTTTTCGCGCTGAAGGAACTGCCGCGCCATGGCAAAGGCGAGCAAAAACGTGAGCAGGGCCTGGAATGCAGTGAGCCCGGTGGTCAGCAAAGTCTGGTGTTTGACCTCGGCGTTGCGGGAATCGCCCAGCAGGGCCGACACGCGCGAAGCGCTGAGCGACAGCTCTTGCACCGTCTCACGCAGGCCGTCCAGCTCGGTGCGCAGGCGCCGCATGTTGGTCTGGCTGGAGAGGGCATCCACACTGGCGCCAAAGTAGCTGTCGCCCGCTGCCACAAACCGCTGCAGGGCGGCCAGCGCATTGCTGTAGATGGGCTCGTCCTGCATCAGCGTGCGCGAGGTGCCGCTTTCCAAGGCGCTGAATCGGCTCAGGAACAGGTCATACCGCAGCTCCAGCCGGTCCATGGTAATGCTGGTGGGGTCCAGCTCGAACTGGTGCAGCGCATGGTCCAGCTTTTCATATTCCACATTGAGCTGCAAGAACGACCAGAGCGCATTCACATCGCCGCGCCGCATGACGGCCTCCACGCTGCGGTACTGGCTGTACTGCACCGCCGCAATAGCGACATAGGCCAACACCAGCCCGGCAATGATGAGCCGCAGGATGTGTTGGCTGCGCAGCATAGATGGGGCGGGAAGCGGGGAGGGCGGCTACCGGATGTGCAGTGCGTTGAGCTGCCAGGCCGCCCGGTTGTAGTACAGCTCGCTGCGCAGCTCGGCCTTGGTATCAAACGGGTACACGATGAACAGCGGGCCTTTTTCGCGGATGGGCATGGGCCGGTTGTTCATCAGGCGCGCCACGATCACGTCATGCCGCGTGGCGTCGTCTGCCGGGATCTCGGTCTTGTAGTCATTCAGGGCAACGGCGGTGATCTTGGTGCCCTTGGCGCCCACCGCTGCCAGCACATCGCGCAGCAGGGGGCCAGTGAACGTGACAGCGCTGGGGTACCAGGGTGTCTGGGTGGAGAAGCTGTGCTGCGGCAGCTTCTCCAGCATCTTCATGTCGAACTGCGCCTGCTGACCCCGGTTGGTCTGGGTGATGGCGCCGTCGATGGTCAGGACGACGGGGCCTGTGGGTGGCTCCAGCGCCTGCACATTGGTTGTTGCCAGCAACGCCGCACCGACCACCCATGCCGTCCATGCCTTGGACAACGCCAATTTCAACCCATGACGACGATGAGATTGCATGGACACCCCCTCCTGTTTTGGTAACAGTCTCGCGGATAGATGGCCAAAATGTAAACCGATTTATCACCATCGGTTTGACGGATGGACCGCCGGGGTGTCGAGCGCGAGACGGCGGCGGACGGATGGCAGGGCCGCTGCGTCAGGCTGCGGCGGGTGCGCTGGCGGCGGCCATGGTGTCCCAGGCCTTCAGGGCCTCGGCCGTGTACATGAGTGCCGGGCCACCGCCCATGTAAACGCACACGGCCAGCATCTCTTCCAGCTCTGCGCGGGTGGCACCAAGCTTTTGCAGTGCCTTGACATGAAAACCGATGCACCCGGAGCAGCGCTGGGTGACGCCAATGGCCAGGGCAATCAGCTCCTTGTGCTTGCTGGTCAACACCCCTTCAGTCATCGAGGCCTGCGCAAGCTGAGCGAAGCCCCGCATGGCGTCAAGCTGTGCTTTGCGGAAGGTGGCCAGGCTTTCGTTGATGCCCTGGATCAGGCTGGTGTGGTCGAACGTACTCATGGAATGGTTCCTTGCTGGGGCCTTGAGGGCACCGGCCTCTGCGTGTGCCGGCGCCTGCCGGTGGTTTATTTCTTCATGGAACAGGTGTTGATGCCAAGCAGCGTGTAAGCCGGGCAGAAGCGAAACAGTCCGGTGGCCAGTGGCACCACGCCCAGCCAACCCCACCAGCCCACCGTGCCGGTGGCGGCCAGTGCGATCAGGACCAGGCCTGCCAAGACGCGCAGCACGCGGTCCACGGTTCCTACGTTGATGTTCATGATGATTTCCTTGCTCTGAGGTTGTGGCCCGGGATGGGCCCTGGTTGCACAAGCGCAGCGAACGCGGAATGCGCTCGCTGCTCGGTCAGTCGAATGAGGGAGACGCAGGCGCCGCGACAGGCTTGCCTGCAGCCACCCAGGCGTCAAAGCCGCCAGCAATGGACTGCACCTGCAGATAGCCCATGTCGTGCATGGCGCGCGCGGCCAGTGCAGCCCGGCCGCTGGTCTTGCAGTACAGCACCACCTTGAGGTCGCGCGCGCTGAGTTCGGGCGTGCTGCTGAGGCGGAACTCCAGCACCCCGCGCGATGCGTGAATCGCGCCCGGGATGTGTCCTGCCTGGTACTCGTCCGACTCTCGCACATCGATCAGCACGTCGGCGGCGCGGATGGCTTCGTCTGCCTGGTCCACTGGGACCTCTTGCACCAGGGCCTTGGCGGCGGTGACGAGATCGTGGGCTGTTTTCATATCGGCGTTCCTGCAGTGGGTAGGGTGGTACAGATGCGGCAGCGTGTCACAGCGCGTTGACGGGAATCTTGAGATAGGTCACGCCATTGGCTTCCGGCGGTGGCATTTCCCCTGCGCGGATGTTGACCTGCACCGAGGGCAGGATCAGCACGGGCATTTCCAGCGTCGCGTCGCGCTGGGTGCGCAGCGCCACAAAGGCGTCTTCGGTCACCCCGTCATGCACATGGATGTTCTTGGCACGCTGGTCGGCGACGGTGGTTTGCCAGGCCACGGCGCGCCCTGCGGGTGGGTAGTCGTGGCACATGAACAGGCGGGTTTCATCCGGCAGGCTCAGCAGTTTGCGCACCGACTGGTACAGCGTGTGGGCATTGCCGCCGGGAAAGTCGCAGCGCGCTGTGCCCACGTCGGGCATGAAGAGGGTGTCTCCCACAAACACAGCGTCGCCCACCTGGTAGGCCATGCAGGCGGGCGTGTGACCGGGCACTGCCAGCGCCTGGGCCTCCAGCTGGCCGATGTGGAAGACCTCGTTGTCGTGCAGCAGCTGGTCGAACTGGCTGCCATCGGGGTGGAACCCGGGCTCCAGATGAAACACCTTCTTGAACACGTCCTGCACCTGGGTGATGGACGCACCAATGGCGATTTTTCCACCCAACTTGTCGCGAAGGTAGTGCGCGGCCGACAGGTGGTCCGCGTGGGCATGGGTTTCCAGAATCCATTGCACCGTCAGCCCCTGACTTTGCACAAACTCCACGATCTTGTCGGCAGACTGTGTGCGGGTGCGGCCCGACTTCGGGTCGTAGTCCAGCACCGAATCCACCACCGCGCAGTGGCCGCCAGACCGATCAAACACCACATAGCTCACCGTCCAGGTGGAGTCATCAAAGAAGGCTTCTATCTGGGGTTTCATCGAAGGGCTCCGTATTTAATTTCGATGTTGATAGTTTATTGACGTATATATTGTTAGTCAATAGAATATCAACATCGAATTTGAAAAGGAGCGCGCGACCATGCACGCAGAAGCACAAATGGACCTGGAAACCTTGCGCAGGTCCGCCGACAGCGCTTGTCGCTTGATGAAGGTGTTGTCCAACCCCGACCGCCTGCTGCTGCTATGTCAGCTGACGCAGGGTGAAAAGCGTGTGGGTGAACTGGAAGAGTTGGTGGGCATCTCCCAGCCCACCTTGTCGCAGCAGCTGGGCGTATTGCGCGAGGAGGGCCTCGTCAACACGCGCCGTGACGGCAAAAACATCTATTACGAGATCGCCAGCCCCCAGGCCCTGGCGGTGATGAACGTGCTGTTTGAACAATTTTGTGGCCCCGCCCAGGAGAGCAAGCCATGCTGATCGACTGGACCCATTTCACCCCCTGGGCTGCGCTCGCTGGCGGCGTTTTGCTGGGCCTTGCCTCGGCGCTTTTTGTGCTCCTCAACGGACGCGTTCTGGGCATCAGCGGCATTGTGGGCGGGCTGTTGCGCCCCCGCGCTGGGGACATTGGTTGGCGCCTGGCTTTTCTGCTGGGCATGCTGGTAGCCCCCATTCTCTATTGGCTGGTAGTCGGCCCCACGCAGCCGCGCATTGATGCGAGCTGGGGCATGGTGGTGATCGCTGGCCTGCTGGTGGGTGTCGGTACCCGCTACGGATCGGGCTGCACCAGCGGCCACGGGGTGTGCGGACTCTCGCGCATGTCGCCCCGGTCCCTGGTGGCCACCCTGGCCTTCATGGGGGCCGGGTTTGTCACCGTCTTTCTCATCCGGCACGCGCTGGGCTGACCTAGCCTACCTCGGAGCATTGATCGCTATGAAAAATCGCATTACAGAGTTTGTGGTGGGTCTGATCTTCGGACTGGGCCTGATCGTCTCGGGCATGACCGATCCCGGCAAAGTGCTGGGCTTCCTGGACTTGGCTGGCTTGTGGGACCCATCGCTGGCATTTGTGATGGGCGGAGCCATTGCGGTGGGCGTGTTTGCCTTCGCCGTAGCCAAGAAGCGGACCACCAGCTTCCTGGGCGGCGCCATGCACTTGCCCACGTCGCGTGACATTGACCGCCGTCTGGTGGTCGGAAGCCTCATCTTTGGAGCGGGCTGGGGCATCGCCGGTTTTTGCCCGGGGCCCGCCATCGTTTCGGCGGGTGCAGGCCAGCCCAAAGCCATGGTGTTTGTGATCGCGATGCTGGCGGGCATGTGGCTGTTTGAACTGGCCGAACGCAAGTCCCACCGCGCCCCACCTACCCAGACCGGAGCCCGCTGACATGCCGCTGCAGATCATTGCCCTGACCCCCGACTTTGCTGTGTCGCCGCAGCTGGCCACTACGGACTTTGCTGCTTTGGCCCAGCAGGGCTTCAAGACCATCATCAACAACCGGCCCGACGGGGAGGGCGGTGGCGCACAACCCACCAGCCCTGAAATGGAGCGCGCCGCCACGGTGGCCGGACTTCATTACGTGTACCTGCCGGTTGTGAGCGGTTCCATCACCCCGGAACAGGTAAGGGCCATGCACAAGGTCGTGATCTCCGCCCCCAAACCCACGTTGGCGTTTTGCCGTTCGGGTGCCAGGTCTGCCCAGTTGTTTGGACTGACGCAGACCCTGGATGCCGAGGCGTCCTGATCACCCGGGAGCCATCATGAACTTCATCCCCGGTTGGATCCGCAACTACCAGAAGTCCTGGTTCTCCGGGGACATGGTTGCCGGTGTGATCGTGACGGTCATGCTGATCCCGCAGAGCCTGGCCTACGCGCTGCTGGCGGGCTTGCCCCCCGAGGTCGGCTTGTACGCCAGCATCCTGCCCATCATTGCCTACGCCATGCTGGGCTCCAGCATGACTCTGGCTGTGGGGCCCGTGGCGGTGGCCTCGCTCATGACGGCGAGCGCCCTGCAGCCGCTGGCGGCGGCTGGCTCGCCCGACTACGTGACGCTGGCCATGCTGCTGTCACTCCTGTCAGGAGGCATGTTGCTGCTATTTGGCGCATTGCGGCTGGGCTTTCTGGCTCATTTTCTGAGCCATCCGGTCATCAGCGGGTTTATCTCCGGCTCGGCAGTGCTCATCGCTGTGGGCCAGGTCAAGCACCTGCTGGGGGTAAAGGCCGGCGGTACCGACGTCTTTGACACCGTGGTGCAGCTCGCGCACGCGGCGCCCGCAACCAACCTGGTCACGCTGGGCATTGGTGCGGGCAGCGTGTTGTTTCTCGTGCTGGCGCGCAAGTCCTTGTCCCCGTGGCTGGTCCGCCTGGGCGCCAGCCCTCGGTTGGCAGACATCGCATCCAAACTGGCGCCGATGCTGGCGGTGATGGTGTCCACCGCCTTGGTGGCCGCCATGCGCTGGGACCAGACGGCAGGGGTCAGCATTGTCGGCACGGTGCCCCAGGGCCTGCCACAGCTTGGGCTGCCGGCAGTATCTATGTCGTCTGTGGGCTCGCTGTGGCTGCCTGCGCTGCTGATCTCGCTGGTGGGCTTTGTGGAAAGTGTGTCGGTAGCGCAATCGCTGGCGCTCAAGCGGCAGCAGCGCATTCAGCCCAACCGGGAGCTGCTGGGCTTGGGAGCGGCCAATGTCGCGAGTGCGCTGTCGGGCGGTTTCCCCGTCACGGGCGGCTTTGCGCGCTCGGTCGTCAATTTTGCCGCCGGAGCCAACACGCCCCTGGCAGGTGTCATTTCTGCTGTGCTGATGGGTGTGGTGATTGCCGCGCTGACCGGGCTGTTTCACTATCTGCCCCATGCCGTGCTGGCGGCCACCATCATCGTGGCGGTGGTGTCCCTGATTGACGTCGAGACACTGCGCGAGGCCTGGCATTACGACAAGGCGGATGCCATGGCCCTGCTGGCCACCGCAGGGGGCGTGATCGCTTTGGGCGTGGAAGTTGGCATCCTGATGGGGGTGGCGTTGTCGCTGGGCACTTTGGTGTGGCGCAGCAGCCATCCGCACATTGCGGTCGTGGGGCGCGTGCCAGGCACGGAGCATTTCCGCAACGTCGCCCGCCATGCAGTCACTACCGAACCCGGCCTGATTGCCGTGCGGGTCGACGAAAGCCTGTATTTCGCCAATTCGGACGCGTTGCTCGATAAGGTGGAGTCTCTGGTGGCGGCACAGCCTGACACGCACTATGTGCTGTTGGTGTGCTCGGCCATCAACCAGATCGACACCACAGCCTTGGGTGTGCTCACCGACCTGGAGCGCAGCCTGGCCCAGCGCGGCGTGGCATTGCTGCTGGCAGAGGTCAAAGGGCCTGTGCTGGACCGCCTGCAGATAACGCCGTTGGGGCTGCGTTTGAAGGGCAGGGTGTTTCTGAGCACCCATGCAGCGTTCGAATTTGCAAACCGCGAGGCGACTGTCTCGTCCAATCCATCGCCATCGCTGACCCGATAGCTTGGCAGCGGGTGGAGGGCGACTGACGGCACGGGTGCGTTGAGCCCCATCCACGGCCCTTTTGCACTTGGACTTTGCCTGTGTTCGCCATCGAACAGACCGTGTCCCGCCTGCTGCTTACATTCCGTCTCACATCCCTGCAGGGTGTGACGTAACGGGGTCGCAAGACGCCGCCACTCCACGTCCTGCGCGCAGGGTCCAGCAGTGGTCGGAACAAAAGGCGTTCTATGCACGTGAATCGAGAGAGCCGGCAGCTTGGTCCTGCCGAGCGGAGCGCTGCAGCCCAAATTCCACCGGCGCGGTGGCTGTGGTTTGCGACGGCATTTGCCACCCTGTTGGGCAGCGCCAGTACGTGGGCGGCCCCGATGACGCAGCCTCTTGAATCCATCGAAGCGCAGAGTCAGCGGTGGGTGCCTGGCCCTGTGGCATATGCGGTGCTGTCCACCATGGCGGCGCTGCTGGCCATGATCATCGTGGTGATGATGGTGTATGCCACCCGGCATGGAGTGCTCACACTGAACCGCCTGCTAGGGCACCAGCGCCATCCGTACCTGGACATCGATCAGGCAGACTGGCCGCTGATCACGGTTTTCATCGCTGCCCACAACGAAGAACAGGTGATCGCCGGATGCTTGCAGGCCCTGCTGGACACCAATTACCCGCTCGACCGGCTGAAGGTGGTGCCGGTCAACGACCGGTCTACCGATGGCACCCGCGCCATCATCGATGACTGGGTAGGCCGTTACCCTGGGCGAATCGTGCCGTTTCACCGTACCAAGGGCAAGCCAGGCAAGGCCGCAGCGCTCAAGGATGCCCTACAGCATGCGCAGGGCGACATTGTGATCATCTTCGATGCCGACTATGTGCCCGGCCGTGGGCTGCTCAAGCAGCTAGTGGCGCCATTTTTCGACCCCGAGGTGGGGGCAGTGATGGGCCGTGTGGTGCCGGTCAATACGGGGGTGAACCTGCTCACACGCATGCTGGATCTGGAGCGAAGCGGCGGCTACCAGGTGGACCAGCAGGCCCGTATGAACCTTCGTCTGGTGCCCCAGTACGGCGGCACCGTGGGTGGCGTGCGCTGCTCGGCTGTGGCCGCGGTGGGCGGCTGGCACGACGATACGCTGGCCGAAGACACGGACATTACCTATCGGCTGTTGCTCAACGGCTGGAAGACTGTCTACACCAATAGGTCCGAGTGCTATGAGGAGGTGCCTCAGGACTGGCAGGTGCGCATCAAGCAGATCAAGCGCTGGGCCAAGGGGCACAACCAGGTGATGGTGCGCTATGGCTTGCGCTTTGCATTCAGTCCTTACCTGAGCTGGCGAGAACGCCTGGACGGGCTGCTGCTTTTGTGGGTATTTGTGCTGCCGCCGTTGCTGCTGGTGGGTTGGCTGCTGGCGCTGGGCCTGTATTTTTTCAATGCCGGGGACATGCTGACGGGGCTGATCTCCTTGTTTGCGCTCATGGCCTATGGCACGCTGGGCAACTTTGCCGCGTTCTTTGAGATCGCCGTAGCGGTGCTGCTGGACGGCAAACGCAGGCGGTTACGGCTGCTGCCGCTCAGCTTGCTGGGCTTCGTGATCAGCCTGTTTGCCATATCGTCATCGGTGTGGGGGCAGTTGATGGACAAGCTGCTGCGCCGCGACATGGTGTGGGACAAGACCGTGCGCTACCGGCAACCGAGCGTCGAACAATGAACACCGCCTTGTTCTACCTGGCCTTTGTATTGATCAGCTCGGGATTGATGGTGATTGCCTTTGGTCCCACCTGGCGCGAGTGGCGGCACCCCACCGATACCGAGGCGTTGCAGGTGTTGCCGCACTACACCACCGACATCGACCATTTCGCTGACCGGTTCCGCGCGCTGGTGCAGGCCCACCAGGCGCAAGTGCCGGGTCCTTATGCCAACGAGTTTGATTTTGCGCCGGTGTCACTGGAGGGCGTGAACTGGGCCGGCATGCTGCGACCCCTGGTTTGCCTGGGCTCGGTCAAGCCGCAGACAGCGATCCAATGTGCTGCACCGCTGTTCGTGCATGGTGACTTCGAAGCACCGGCCCGCAGCCGTTTTGTGGGCCTGTTAGCGCAGGGCCGTATCCGGCTGGGTGCGGGTAGCGATGTGGGGCAGTGGGCACATGCCGACGCGTCCCTGCATCTGGCTCAGGGCTGTTCGGGGCTGCGGCGCCTGTCTTCATCGACCGCCGTGGAGCTGGAGGCCGATTGCTGTTTTGAGCGGATCCAGGCGCCACACATCCGCTTTGGTGGTGATGCGGCCCTGCAACCTGAACGGGAGCATGCGCCTTTGATCGAGGCCAGCTTTGATCGGCTGGAGGGTGCGCTTCGCCAGAGCGAGCATGTGACGCTCGTGCGCGGCGACTGTAAGCTGCCACGCACGCACCGGTATCACGGCTCGCTGGTGGTCACGGGGCGTTTGCTCATTGGGGCTGGCACCGTGATTGAAGGCGACGTGAAAGCCCGTGGAGGCATCGTCATGGGCGACCACGCGCGGGTGCAGGGCTCGCTATGCAGTGAAAAGCAGATCCAGCTCCTGGACCATGCCCAGGTGGCCGGACCCGTGGTGTCCGAATCGGGCATCCTGCTCGGCGCTGGGGTACAGGTGGGCTCGCCGCAGGCCCTCACCACCGTCAGCGCAGAAACCATCATGGCGGAGGCGGGCGCCCGGGCGCATGGCACCGTGTGGGCCCGCCAACTGGGCATTGTGTGGTCGGCGTGAACGCGGCGCACCCGCATTGCATGGCTGGTCGGTGGCCTGCACCCTCGCATTGTTCCATCTGCTAAAGCGCCACAGAGGGCTTCCCCTTGCCACATCCCACCGTTACTCCCCACAGCCGCCAAGACCGCGAGCTGGCTTTCAATGCTGCGCGCGGCCTGTTGGCGCAGGCCCAACAAACCCACAGGCACCAGTTGCCCCACCGCGCTCTCAGCCGCATCCGGCTCAACCCATGGCTGCTTTTGCAAATGGTGGGGCTGCCGGTGGTGTGGTTGTCTTTGATCTACGCTTTGCGGGAGCCTCTGTACGGTTTTTGGCGCAGCTACCTGCTCACCTGGGCGCGGTGGCTGCATATGCCGCTGCAGCCAGCGGCAGTGTCATCACGCCAGGACCTGTTGGGGATAAGCTGGTTGCCAGGCGCGGGTGACCTGGGGCTGTCCATCACCACTGGTGCTGCCCTGGCTGCCGTGCTGACTGTGGTGGCCTGGGGGCTGGCACTGCGCCTGCGAGGGCGATGGCTTCCCGCGCAGTATCTGGTGCGGGTGCTGTGCGTGGTGCAGGCGCTGGCGCTGCTGTACTTCTGGTTTGCGCCGATGCCGTTCCCGCACTTGGTGCTGAACCATGTCATGGACCTGCTGGATGCTGGCTATCTGCTCATTCTGGCCATACCGGTGCTGATGGCGCTCGGCTACTACCCGCTGCAGATCAGCTGGCAGGCCAAGGTCGTGCATACCCTGCTTATCTTGTTGTTCTTTGGGGTCATGGTGCCGCAGCAAGCCATGGTGCACCTGCTGGTTCTGCAGCACTTGTCGGTGGTATTTATGCCCGTGCTGTACCTGTGTTGCGGGGCGCTTTTCGACATGATGGTGTTTGTGGCTCTGTATGCATGGGCGGCCAGCACGGCCCCCTTGTCCGCTACACATTAGGGCGCTCATTCCCCTGTCGGGTCTGTTCAGCCGTACCCTCTGCGGCGCTGCCAGGTTCACCTGTCTGTACGCCTGCGTACGCAGTGAAGAAATCGGAGGCATCTTCTGCAAAATAAGTACGCCACCCTTTACCCGGGGGTGTCGGCCTTCCTGGCAGTGCGCTTCTTTTTGCGCTGTTGCTCTCCAGATGTTGAAAGCGGTGTCCGGGCTTGCGTTCGGAGATCGTGCACATGCGGCGTCGTTCATTGCTAGAAAAGGTGCCAGCCTTGGGGGCTGGGTTGCTTTTGTGTTCGGCCAGCTGGGCGTCAGAAGCTCGCGCGCCCATCGATGCTGTAGCGGAGATCAAGGCGTTGCGCATCCTGTCGGGTCCCTATGCCGGTGGCTACGAGCTGGCGCCCAATGGACGCCTGAACTGGTACTTCGTCAACCTGGGATTGTTGCCCTTGGTGCCCATGCTCAGTGCGCCGGATCTGGAAACATACGTCCTCCCGTATCTGAATCTGTACCTGGCCAGCACCGATCCTGCCACCAGCACCATTGCGGATATTGAGTTCCCCTATGGCCGGGCCAATACCTCGGTGGTCAAGAAGGTGCTGGCTGACTCGG
The DNA here is from genome assembly GCF_059423685.1 of Acidovorax sp. GW460-11-11-14-LB4. NCBI lineage: Bacteria > Pseudomonadati > Pseudomonadota > Betaproteobacteria > Burkholderiales > Comamonadaceae > Acidovorax > Acidovorax sp. GW460-11-11-14-LB4. The sequence goes on from NZ_JBWKYJ010000005.1 coordinate 107,386, forward strand.
ACGACGCCTATGCATCCACCTTTCTGTCCCTGGCGTCGCGCTATGTGGCGGCCAGTGGCAATTGGGCCTGGTGGGAGGCGCGCAAAGCGGCCCTCAAAAATATCGCTTACCGCAACCTGGCATTGACTGCCAAGTCTTCGGGGCTGACTGCAGTGTTTCAGGCGCCGCGCAGCCAGACCAACGCCAGCGGCTACCTCATGGACAACTGCGAAGGTTACCGAGGTCTGCGCGACTTTGCGGCGGTGCTGAGGTCGCGCAGCGAACTGTCTGAAGCCAACTACTATGACCTGCTGGCGACCAATACCGCAGAAGGCATTGCGCGCCAGCTCTACAAGGCCCCAGAGCAGTCATTTTTGGCCAGCGACGCCGCGCTGGCACCCAGCGCACAGTTTTACCCTGGCACCACTTGTCAGGTGTACCCGCAGGCCTTTGGATTGCGCGAGCTGACCGGGCTGTTTGCAGCAGGGTGGAACTTCCTCAACACGCGCTCACCAGGCTGGGAAACCGGGCGCTATGACCCTTTCCCGTGGGCCATCCTCGGGTACGTTGCCGCGCTTCGAGGGCAGGGCAGTCAGGCGCGTACTCAACTGGCGGCCATGGAAAAAACCTTTGCGGCCAACCGCAGCCTGGTCACCATCAACGAATTGGGTTTCTATCTTCGCACCAAAGCCGTGTTGGGCGGGAGCACGGCGGCATGAGGGCGGGCCTGCGTAAGCTCCATGTGCGCCAGCAGACAGACAGAGACGGTGTGCCCTCCGAGAATTCAAAACGATCCCGTCCTGCTGTCAAGAAGCCGCACATCGACCAATCCCTCGCGAACCGACTGCTGGCCCTTTTGCGGCCTACAGAGCGGTCGCGCCTGCTGTCCGTTGCCGAGTGGGTCGAACTGGAAAGCCAGCAAGTATTGGGGCGAGCGGGTGAACGACTCGGCCATGTGTACTTTCCCACCAACAGCATGATCTCTTTGCTCTCCAACCTGGAGGGCGCGCGGCACTTCGAGGCCGGACAGATCGGCTTTGAGGGCATGTTGGGTGCCAGCGCAGGGCTGGGGGTGACGGCCTCGGCCTTTGATGCGGTGGTTTCGGGGGCAGGCCAGGCATGGCGAATCCAGCTGGATGCGTGGCGCAGCCATTGTTTGGCCAGCCGGACGCTGAGCCTGCTGACCACCCGCTATCTATATGTCGAGCTATCGCAAATGGGCACGATGGTGGCCTGCGGGCACTTTCATTCGCTGGAGCAGCGTCTGGCGCGGTTTCTGCTGATGAGCGAAACGCGGCTGCGCACCCCCGACATTCAGATGACGCACGAGACGCTGGCGCACCTGCTGGGGGTACGCCGGGCCGGTGTGACGCTGGCGGCCGGCAAGCTGCAAGAGAGCGGTGTAATCCAGTACACGCGCGGGCATATCCTTGTGCTGGACCGAGAGGCATTGCTGGCGCAAAGCTGTGGGTGCTTTGACCAGGATCTGGAGACCTATGAACGGGTCATGTCAGGCGCTGTCGCTTAGACGCTGCAGGCTCGGACAACCTAGGGCAGTTCCCAAAACAGCGACAGCTTGGCGCCGTTGCGGGAATAGTAGGGGTTGCGGTAGCGCTCTACGCCCGCAGTAATGCCCCACTGTGGGCCCAGCCACTGCCGCAGTGTGAGCTGTGACTGGCGACTGTCAAAGTTGACCAGAGATACCCCATTGCCAATGGCCTGATAGCCCTCGGCCCCCCAGCCGTGGCGGGCAATGATCTGCGTGTGGTGCACGCGCCCCCAGGTGGCCGCCACAAACTGCTGATGGGTACGCACGCCACCGGGGGAGCTGTTGTTGAAGCGTATTTCTGCCTGTACCACCCACGGCAGATCGAAATAGTAAGTGGACCCGAGGCTGATGTTGCGGTCGATGTGGCCGTCTGGCGCTCGGTAGTAACCTGCCCCCAGGGTGGCCACCCATTGGCGTGTGGGCAGCAACTTGCGGTTGATGAACCCGTCCACACGGTAGCGCGGCAGGTAAGCAGCACCATCGCCTGCGCCCACCGATAGCATGGAGAACCAGTCTTCGTTCCAGGTCATAGTGTCCGACAGCCCGATGAACCGGCCCGACTCTCCAAACCGCCGCATGGTGGCGATTTCCATGCCGAGCAACTGGCTGTTCACACCCCATTGGCCGCGCACGCCAGCTTCATGCCAGTTGCCATACCCGTTGGTGAGGGTGTGGCGGCTGGTGTAGGCCTCAATGCCCCGGACCGGGGCCGGCAGGTCTGCAACGTCTTGCGCATGGGCTGCAGGTAAGGCATGGGCCAGCAACCCCAGTGCCAGAACAAGGGACGGGACAGGGCGGTGGATGTAGTGGGTGTTCATGGTGACCGTGCGGGGGTGTGACGAGGACTGGTGCAGTTAGTTGTGTCCACGGCGGCAGTGATGGACTTGGACTGCAGGATTTGCGCGGCGACTTCGTCCGTCACCGTCCAGTGGGCGCCGTGCCGATGGGGCAGGGCGGTACGAAGCCAACAGCGGGCAGAGGGGATGTCGCCTTGCTGCAGTGCCACCACAGCCACCAGACCCCAGGCAAAGTCGTCCTTCACCTGGGCCAGCCATTCGTTGCGGTGCTCAGCCATCCAGCGGCGGTAATGCGCGGGCGCCCCACCAGGGATCAGCGGAAAACGCACCAACAGCGGAAAGATCTGCGCCACGGCGTCGGGGTAGAAGGCATGTGCGGTCTCACGCTGTCCGGGCTGGGTGGAAACCAGGTAGCGCTTGCGCTGATCGTCCCAGAACACGACCGCCAGAGTTTTGGTGAAGTTGGGGTGGCGCGCGTTTTGTGCCGCCTTGTGGGTGAGCGGGTAGGCCCACAGCTCCAGGTTGTCCATGAGCAACCCATGTTGGTACACCGGTGAGACCAGGTAAATTCCCCGGTTGGGGTCTACCAACTTGGCCAGCGCCGCACTGGTAGCCATGCGGCTGCGCACCCAACTGGCCTGGCTGCGTTGTGAGGCAGGCATGCTGTCCATGAACGCCAGCCACAGGCCGAGTACAGAGTCGTCGGCATCGGCGGTTTTACATGGGGCCCACACAGGGCCGTTGCGGCAAAAACGGTCAAAGGTCGCGTCGGGCTTTTGCCGCTGTACCAGCCAGGCGCCCCAGGCCTTGGCAGGCGTGGAAATATCCAGCCCATGGCTGTGAGCCAGCAACAGTGCCTGCAAGGCAAAGTAGGGATCTACCGTGTCGCCCTGGTGCTGCACCGAGATGGCGCCCGAGGTATCGGCATACCCCTCCAGATCGAGCACAGCCGCCGACGTACAAAGTGGTGCTGCAAGAACGAAGCACGCCAGAGCGTTGCCTATCCAGCGCTTCAGGCCAGAGTGGGTCTGTGACAGATGAAGGCACTTGGGAGCTAGAGAGTCTGGTGTCAATGGGTGATCCGTGGCATGAAAAGCCATGGTCAGCGTGTAGGCACAGCGCTGTCTGTTCGATACCGTACATAACGTGGCGGGTTCGATAGCGCACAGACCGTTTCGGTCCAAGGCCCCACCGTCGGTGTTCGCCTTGGCCTGGGGTGCGGGTTATCTGGCGAATCTCATTCAACAGGACTACCCATGACAACGCAAAAGATGTTCGGAACCGACGGCGTGCGCGCCCCAGTGGGTATGGAGCCCATGACCCCCCAGACCATCATGCGGCTGGCACACGCCTGCGGCCAGCTGCTTAGCCGTCAGCACACGGGACTGAACCCGCGACCTGTGGTGGCAGTGGGCACCGACACGCGCGGGTCGGCCCCCATGTTTGAGGCGGCCTTGCAGGCGGGGTTTTCTGCGGCCGGTGTGGACACAGTGATGTGCGGCGAGTTGCCCACACCCGGCGTGGCCTACCTGACGCGCTTGCGCGGCTACCAGGCGGGTGTGGTGGTGAGTGCATCGCACAACCCTTGTGAGGACAACGGGGTGAAGTTCTTTTCGGCCACAGGTGACAAGCTGCCCGACGGCATGGAGGCCGAGATCGAACGCACCATGGTCCAGCCCATGGTCTGTTTGCCATCGTCACGGTTGGGCCGCGTGTCCCTGCTGCCGGAGGCCTCCGATCTGTACATCCAGTTTTGCAGGCAGGCATTGCCGGCAGGTTTGCACCTGCAGGGTATGAAGATCGTCATCGACGCCGCCCATGGCGCCTGCCACCGCATCGCCCCCGAGGTGTTCCGACAGTTGGGCGCGGAGGTGGTTGCGGTGGGCGCCACGCCTGATGGGCAGAACATCAACGACAACGTGGGCGCCACGTCGCCCAAGCACCTGAGCGAGGCCGTGCTGGCTCACCAGGCAGATGTCGGCGTGGCGCTGGACGGCGATGGAGACCGGTTGGTGATGGTGGACAGCGAGGGCCGCATCTATGCGGGTGACGAGCTGCTGTACGTGCTGGCCGTGGATGCCCAGACCAACGATGGCTTGCAGGGTGGGGTGGTGGGCACGGTGATGAGCAACCAGGGGCTGGAGCAAGCGCTGCTGCGCCGTGGGCTGGACTTTGCAAGGTCTGCCGTGGGTGACCGACATGTCCTGGAGCTGCTCAAGCAGCGGGGTTGGCGCTTGGGCGGCGAGGGCTCGGGCCACCTGATCGGGCTAGACTGGCACAGCACCGGCGACGGCGTGATGTCAGCCTTGCGGGTGGTGGCTGCCATGAAGCGCTCGCAGCGCAGCTTGTCGCAGCTGTGCAGCGATCTGCGCATGAACGCTCAGTGCCTGGTCAATGTGCCCGTGACCCGTGGTGCGGGGATGGCCGACAACGCCTGGATGCCCCACTTCCAGCTGCGGGCCGAAAAGTTGCTGGGCGACGATGGGCGGGTGCTGCTGCGTGCCTCGGGCACCGAGCCTGTTGTGCGGGTGCTGGTGGAGTGCCGTACTGCACTCAGGGCGCAGCGGATGGCCAGCCGGTTTGCCAAAGAGGTCAGCCAACTGCTGACCGCACCCGCGGCGCTGGATACAGCTACCGCCTGACCGGCCGTCGTCCCCGCACCATCTTGGATGGTGGTGGGGCCGCAAGCGCTGTCAGTCCACCGTGCAGAGCCGGTCTGCAATGTGCTGCGCGGTGTGACCATCGCCAAACGGGCTGCTTTCCAGCTGCATGCTGCGGTACGCCCCATCGTCGCGCAGCAGGCGTGCCGCCTCAGTCACCATGCGGCGGATATCTGTGCCAACCAGTACCGCACCACCAGCTTCCACCAGCTCCTGCCGCTCGGTGCTGTCGCGCGCAATCAGCACTGGCCGCCTCAGCGCAGAGGCTTCTTCCTGAATGCCGCCCGAGTCCGTCAGCGTGAAGTAACAGCGTTGCAGCAGGCTGATGAGGGCAGGGTAGTCCATGGGTTCGGTCAGACACACCCGTTGGCGCAGGTCGTCCGGCAATGCGTCGATCATCGGCCTCACCGCCTGACTGACGGCTGGGTTGGGGTGAAGCGGCCAGACCACAACCAGATCGCCATGGGCCGCCAGCAACTGCCCGATGGCAGTGGCGATATTGCGTATGGGGTCGCCCCAGTTCTCTCGGCGGTGGGCGGTCACCAACAGAAGCCGCTGGTTAATTTGCTGATCTAGAAACTCTGCGACCATGGCTGGTACCACTGAAGACAAACCGGACGACAAGACAGAAGGCGCGGACGATGCATTGGTCTGCAGGCGCTCCTGCGTCCAGCGCGCCGCGTCAATCACCGTATTGCCGACGACGGAGATACAGGCGTCTGCTATGCCTTCGCGCAAAAGGTTGTCCCGGGTCCGCGCCGTCGGTGCGAAGTGCCAGTGGGCGAGCCGTGCAATCAGCTCCCGGTTTTTTTCCTCCGGAAACGGCTCGCGCGTGCCTGTGCGCAAACCCGCCTCGATGTGGGCGACCGGCTTGTCGTTGTAGTAGCCGCTCAGCGCTCCGACCAGCGCAGACGTCGTGTCGCCCTGCACCAGCACCACATCGGGCTGGGTCTCGTTCACCAGCCTGTCCACTCCCTCCAGCAACAGCGCCGTGAGGTCGCCCAACCTCGGTGTGCGCCGCTCCAGTGCCAAGCGCAGGTCTGGCCCCATGTCAAAAAATCGGTAAAGCACCTCGGCCACCTCGGCGTGCTGCCCGGTGTGGAGCACCACCACGCGGTGGCCACGCAGCTTTAGCTCGCGATGCAACGGTGCCATCTTGATGATCTCAGGGCGGGTGCCTAAACACGCAAGGTAAGTGGTCATGGGTTCTTTCAACGCAGCGGCGCTCGCGTTTTGGTGGGAGGCGTTGGAACCAGTCCAGACGGACTTTTCGGAAGGAAGACTTGGGAGAACGCCGCCACAGCAGGTGCCCCCAAGGCCGACGCATGGTGCGGTTGGGGGTCGTGGAGTGTCTGTTCGACACCGCACAGAGTGTGTATTTGATAGTTAACATAATATACATCGTATCTAGCACTAACGATGTCATCCCAACGAAGCCCAAATGCGCCGTCGGCCCTGCATCCTGTTCAAGCCGCTACCATCACCGCCCATGAACCTTCCCACCCAAGCACTTTCTACATCGTCCATCCACTTCGGTCATCAGGGCCGCGTCTGCGTCGTCACGGGTGGCGCCCAAGGCATTGGCGAGGCCTGTGTCCGCCGCTTTGCGGCCGAAGGCGCCAAGCCGGTGATCGTCGACGTGGACGATGCGCGTGGCCAGGCGCTGGCACAGGAGCTGGGCGCGTTGTATGTGCGCTGCGATGTGGGCGATAAATCGCAGGTGGATGCACTGGTGGCCCAGACCCTGGCGGCCCATGGGCGCATCGACGTGCTCGTGAACAACGCGGGCATCTTTCGCGCGGCAGACTTTCTGGAGGTAACCGAGGCCGACTTTGACGCGGTGCTGCGGGTCAACCTCAAGGGCTCGTTCCTGGTCGGCCAGGCGGTGGCGCGGGCCATGGTGGTATCGGGAGGCGGTTCGATCGTGAACATGAGCTCGGTCAACGGTGTGCTGACCATTCCCAATATCTCCAGCTACAACGTGAGCAAAGGCGGTGTGAACCAGCTCACGCGGGTGATGGCGCTGGCATTGGCCGACAAGAACATCCGAGTGAACGCGGTGGCGCCGGGCACCATCGCCACCGAGCTGGCCGCCAAGGCCGTGCTGACCAGCGATGAGGCCAAGAACAAGATCATGAGCCGCACGCCCATGAAGCGGCTGGGCGAGCCGTCCGAGATTGCCGATGTGGTGGCCTGGCTGGCCAGCGATGCGGCCAGCTATGTGACCGGCGAGATCGTGACTGTGGACGGTGGGCGCATGACGCTCAACTACACCGTTCCGGTCTGACGCACTTCTGGCCACTCCTGTTTTGATAGCTGCCAGCGCATGATTCACTGGCGCTAGCAGCTGTTTTCATCACTTTCAGGACTGTGGCATGCGCTGCAACAGCCGGGTGGTACTGCGCGGCCAGCCCACCGGACCGAACCAGGCGCCGCCAGCAATCGCCCAGGCGTTGACCAAGCCGTAAAGCACCAGCGCCGCCCCCTGCGCTGCAAACACGGCGGCCAGTCCACCGCCCCAGCGCAGCGCCAGCCAGCCGCCGGTGACGGCCACCGCTAGGCGCACGATGTTGCCGATCACCGGCCAGAGCAGGCGCCCTGCCCCTTGCGAGGCAAAGTACAGCACCAGGCCCAGGCCGAAGAAGCCGTACACGGGGCCGACGGTGCGCAGATACAGCGCACCCGCTTCCAGCATGGCGGGGTCGCTGTTGAACAGGGACAGCCACGCGTTGGGAAAGGCTGCCGCCCACAGGCCAATCGCCTCGGCCATCACAAACGTCATGGCCGCGCCAATCCAGGTGGCGCGCAAGGCGCGCTCGCGCTGGCCAGCGCCGATGCATGTGCCGACCATGGCCACCAGCGGCGCGCCCAGGCCAAACACCAACGGAACCAGCAGGTATTCCAGCCGCGATGCGGTGCCGTAGCCCGCGATGGCCGCTGTGCCAAAACCACCCACCAATGCGGTCGTGACGCCAATCGCCAGATTGGTGGCGACGGTAGACACCGTGCCCACCAGACCCACCCGCAGGATGTCTTTGAACAGCACCCAACGAAACCGGATGTGCGCCAGCGACGGCCGCAGCAGGCTGCGCGGCGACCACAGGTATGCGGCCAGCACTGCGCTGCCGATCAGGTAATACGCCATCAGCGCAATTGCGCCACCGGCAATGCCCAGGCCCGGCATGGGGCCCCAGCCAAAGATGAACAGTGGCGAAAGCGGCACCAGTACAAACGCGCCCAGCACCGTGACGTAGGCTGGCACGGCCATGTTGCCCGTGCCCCGGATCACGGCCGACAGCGTGTTGAACAGCCAGACCAGAAACGCGCCCGCAAACACCCAGTTGGAATAGACCAGTGCCGCATTCAGCGCGCCGCCCGTGCCACCCATGCGGGTGTAGAGCCAGCGCCCTCCTCCCACCACGCCAACGGTAAAGAGCAGCGAAAACACCGCCGCAATGGCCAGCGCATGCAGTACCAGCGCGTCGGCATCGTCCCGCCGCCGTGCGCCCAGGGCGCGTGCAATGGCCGAAGCAATGCCACCTCCCATGGCGCCCGCCGAGGTCATCTGCATCAGCATGACCACCGGAAACACCAGCGCCATGCCCGCCAGCGCATCGGTGCCCAGCTGGCCGACAAAGTAGGTCTCGATCAGCCCGACGCCCGCCTGCGCCAGCATCACCAGCACGTTGGGCGCGGCCAGCCGCAGCAAGGTGGGCGCAATGGGCGCCTCCAGCAGCATGCGGGTGCGCGGGTTCAGGGCCTCGGTCACATCAGGCCCCTGCCCCACCAGCCGCAGGCCGGCGTGGCACCACGATGCGCACGGTAGACAGCTGCAGCACATCGCCGTGCTGATTGCGGGTTTCGCTGCGCACCGTGACCATGCCCCGGTCGGGCTTGGACTTGGAGGGCTGGATCTGCACCACCTCGCTCACCACATGCAGCACATCGGTGGCGCGTGTGGGCCGGGGCCAGCTCAGCTCGCCCCCCGCACCGATGATGCCGCCCGCAATCGGCAGCCCACTGGTCACTTGCAGACGCATGGTCACGGCCGCCGTGTGCCAGCCGCTGGCGGCCAGACCGCCAAACAGCGTCTCGCGCGCAGCAGCGTCGTCCAGGTGAAAGGGCTGCGGGTCGAACTGCGCGGCAAAGGTGGTGATCTGCGCTTCGTCCATGGCGTGTTCGCCGCTTTGGAACTGGTCGCCGACAGACAGGTCGTCCAGGTAAATCGGAGACGTGGGGGCTGTCGAAACGTTGCTGGCGGGGGTCTGCGTCATGTCGATGGCTTTCGTGGAGAGAAGGTGGTTGGTCAGGCCGCCTTGGCGGCGGGGCGCGCCACGCGCGCTTCTCGGATCGGCAGGTTGACCAGCGCTGCGCCCACGGCCAGCACGATGTCGATGTACCAGACCCAGTCGTAGCTGCCGGTGGCCTGGAACACGCTGCCGCCCAGGTAGGCACCCAGAAATCCGCCAATCTGGTGCGACAGCATCACGATGCCGAACAGCATTGCCATGTTGGCCGTGCCAAACATCTTGGCGACCAGTCCGGCCGTGGGTGGTACGGTGGACAAGAAGGTGATGCCCATGACGGCGGCGAAGACCAGCACCACGGCCGGCGTCTTGGGAGCAAACAGGAAAATCAGTACCGCAAGACCTCGCGTGGCGTACAGCAGCGACAGCAGCGACTTCATGCGCCAGCGCCCTACCGCCCAGCCCATGGCCAAGCTGCCCACAATGTTGAACAGCCCGATCACCGCCAGCGACCAGCCCCCTACTTCGGGCGCCAACCCGCACGCTGCGATCACGCCGGGCAAGTGCGTGGCCAGGAACGCCACGTGAAAGCCGCACACCAGAAAGCCTGCCGCCAGATACCGGTAGCTGGGCGTGGCCAGGGCCTGGGCAATGGCCTCGCGCGCGGTCAATGCCTTCTGGCCGGATACCGCAGCAGCCTGTGCCGCCAGGGCGTTGGAGTTGCCCTTGAGCACCCACACCGCCGGCAGCGCCAGCAGCACCAGCACGCCCAGCCACTGCATCGCACTGGCCCAGCCCACGGCGGCGGTCAGGCTGATGGCGATGGGCGCCATCAAAAACTGCCCGAACGAGCCGCCCGCGTTGACGATGCCGCTGGCCAGCCCGCGCTTTTGAACAGGCACCAGCCGGGCAGTGGCCGCCATCAGCACAGACGGCCCAGCCATGCCTGCGCCACCTGCGGCCAACACGCCAATCGCAAAAATCAACCCGGCCGTGGTGGTCATGTACGGCGTGATGAAGGTGCCCAGCGCCACCAGCGCCACACCTATCAGGATCACACGACCCGTGCCGATGCGGTCGGCCACAGCCCCGGCAAACGGCTGGGTCAGCCCCCACCACAGTTGGCCAAACGCAAACGCCAGGCTGATGCTGCCGATGCCCAGGCCCGTGGAGGTGTTGAGTGCGGACAGGAACAGGCCCATGGTCTGGCGCGTGCCCATGGTCAGTGCAAAGGCGCCTGCGGCCGCCAGCAGCACCAGCCACAGGGCCAGCGGTGCGGCGGGCTTGGTGGCCGTAGCCTGCGGGGTGTGGTTATTCGTCATGCGCAGTCTCCTGCACTGGCAGTGCAGCCAGCAGATCGAGCGAGTCGTCCACCAACGCGTGCAAGGCCATCACGCGTTCCACGCCCAGTGCCTCGTTCAGCGCCAGTTGTGCGGCCTTCCAGTGGCGTTGCGCTTCCGCGCGCTTGTCGCGGCCTGCGTCGGTGATGTGCACCAGGCGGCTGCGTGCGTCCGTGCCCGCCCTCAGCGTCACCCAGCCCGCATCCACCAACGGGCGCAGATTGCGGGTCAGCGTGGACGCATCCATCTTCATCTCCATGGCCAGATCACCGGGGCGAATCGGGCCCAGCTTGAGCACATGCGACAGCAGCGAGTACTGCGTGGTCTTGAGTCCACATTTCGCCATTTCGGCGTCGTAGTGGTTGGCCACGCGGCGCATCAGCTGGCGCAGCTTGAAGTTGGTGCAGCCCTGCGGCAGCACAGGGGCCAGGGTGGATGGGTTGGCTTGCATGGATTTGATTGTATCTGCAATAATTGCATATGCAACTCATGCATTTTAACCCCGCTACCAACCAGGACACCCCATGACACAGCACAACCACCTTGAACACTGGCTGGCACAGGAGCGCGACATCCTGGCCACGCTGGATGCAGGCCCCGGCCCGGGCGTGGCCCGCCGCGAGCAGATCGCCCACCTGAACGGCCTGCAGCAGATGCAGGCCATGCTGCGCGGTGAGCTGCCCTACGCGGCCATTGCCAAGACGCTGGACTTCCTGATCGTCGAAGTGGGCGAAGGTACGGCCATCTTCCAGGGAACACCCCGCGCAGAGCACCTGAACCCCATGGGCACGGTGCATGGCGGCTGGTTTGCCACCTTGCTCGACTCCGCCCTGGGCTGCTCCATCCACACGCGCATGGAACCTGGGCGCGGCTACACCACGGCCGAGCTGGGCATCAACCTGGTCAAGGCCATCACGCCCAAGGTACAGCGCGTGCGCGCCGAGGGCCGGGTGATCCACAGCGGGCGCCAGCTGGCCACGGCCGAGGCGCGCCTGGTGGGGCCGGACGGCACGCTGTATGCCCACGCCACCACCACCTGCCTGGTTTTCGATCTGCCTGCACAATCGAAGGGATGAAATTCCTCCACACGATGCTGCGCGTTGGCAACCTTCAACGCTCGATTGATTTCTACACCCAGGTGCTGGGCATGCAACTGCTGCGCCAGTCCGAGAACCCCGAGTACAAATACTCGCTGGCCTTTCTGGGCTTCGAGGGCGGCAACCCCGGCCAGGCCGAGATCGAGTTGACCTACAACTGGGGCGTGGAAAGCTACGACATGGGCACGGCCTACGGCCACATCGCGTTGGGCGTGCCCGATGCGTATGCCGCGTGCGAAAAGATCAAGGCCTCGGGCGGCAACGTGACGCGCGAAGCGGGTCCGGTCAAGGGCGGCACCACGGTGATCGCGTTTGTGACCGATCCCGATGGCTACAAGATCGAGTTGATCCAGCGCGCCGAAGGCGCAGGCGGCCAGGGTCTGCGGTAATATTCACTATCAAATAGATAGCTGCTAGAGCATATTCCACTAGCGCATGCGGCCATTTGGCCCCAAAAAGAAAACCCGGCAGCGCCGGGTTTTTTTTGGAGAAGCAGGCGGCGCTTACAGGGCGCCCAGCGTCACTTCCACGCGGCGGGCTTCGGCGTTGCTGCCGGTCGCGGTGGTTTCTTCTGGCTTCTTCAGCTCCACCTTGTCTTCGGCCACGCCCAGGGCCTTGAGCGCTTCGGCCACGGCCACTGCGCGCTGCTTGGCCAGTTCTGCATTCAGTGCAGCGTCGCCCGTGGCATCGTGGAAGCCGGAAATGACGGCCTTCTTGCCCTCAGCCACACCCTTGACCACGTCGGCCAGGGCTTCGTTGGCACCTGCGGCCAGTTCGGCCTTGGCGGTGGCAAAGTAGAACTTCACCACGCCGTTTTCCACGCGCACGCTGGCAATATCTTCTTCCACGGCTACGGCGGGTGCTGCGGGCGTGTTGCTGGTTGCAACGGCGGCAGGCCGGACCGGTGCTTTGGCGCCCAGACGCTTGACCACCACGGTGCCCACCACTACGGAGATCACCAACGCAATCAGTGCAAACAGAAAACCGAGGGCAAAACGTTGTTGGCTATCGTCGTCAGAGCTGGACATGGAAGATCCCTGTAGTGATGAATAAAGTGGTTGGACGGCCAATGCAGGCGTTGCGAAAACAAGGCCCCGGCCGCTTGCAGCAAAGCTTTCGATTGTAGAGTGAAGGCATGACGAATCTGCCCGCCCCACTGCGAGACCCGGCGCCTATGCTGGAGCGTGCCCTCCAGGAATGGGGTGGCCATCAGGACCTGTGGATTTTTGGCTATGGGTCGCTCATCTGGCGGCCGGATTTTGACTACGCCGAGCGCCGCCCGGCCAAGGTCCACGGCTGGCACCGGGCGCTCAAGATGTGGAGCCGTATCAACCGCGGCACGCCCGAGTGCCCGGGGCTGGTGTTCGGCATGCTGTCGGGCGGAAGCTGCCGGGGCATGGTGTTCCGCGTGGACAAGGTGCATGCGCGGCAGGTGATGATCAACCTGTGGCAGCGCGAGATGGTCACCGCTGTCTACGACCCGCGCTGGCTGGTGTGTCACACGCCCCATGGCCCGGTGCGGGCGCTGGCCTTTACCCTGTCGCGCAAAAGTCCCAACCACACGGGAGAGCTGCCAGACCGCGAATACTGCCGCATTTTCGAGCAGGCCTGTGGACGCTACGGCACCACCCGCGACTACGCCCAGGCCACCTACGACGAGTTGCGCAAGCACGGCATCCACGACAGGGCTTTGGCTCGGTTGATCGCGTTGGCCCAAAAAGAGGCATAGTGCACATTTTTCTGGACTCTCGCGTGGTGGCTTGCGAGACTGCGCCTTTGTATCGGGTTCAATCCCGCGTTCATTCATTCGCACCGAGGAGTTTGAGTCATGAAGATTCGTTTTGCTTTTGCCCTGTCTTCCCTGGCTGTTGTGGCGCTGGCGGGCTGTGCCTCCCACCTGTCTGGCAACCGCGCTACCGCCAAGCTGGAGCCCACCCGGGGCAACACAGCCACTGGTACTGTGACGTTTGTACAGACCGGCGATGGTGTGCAGGTGTCGGGTGAAATTCGTGGACTCAAACCTGACGCAGAACACGGCTTTCATGTGCATGAAAAGGGCGACTGCTCGAGCGGCGACGGCATGAGCACCGGCGGACATTTCAACCCCACGGCCAAACCGCACGGATCCCACGGCGCGGGAGAACACCACACCGGTGATCTGCCCAGCCTCAAGGCCGACAAATACGGCGTCGCCGCATTCAGCTTTGTGTCGCGGTCCATCAGCGTGGGCGGCCCCACCACCGACATCGTCGGCAAGGGCTTGATCGTTCACCGCGACCCCGACGACTACAAGACCCAACCCACCGGTAACGCAGGACCACGCCTGGCTTGCGCGGTGATTGCTTCCAAATAAAGCGGAAGCGGCCTTCGCCGCTGCTACCCGCGCGCCGCCAGCAACTGCGCGGCGCGCTCCAGGTCTTGCACGGTGTCTATGTCGGTCACCGTGCCTTCGTCATCCACCTCCACCTGCCGTACCCTGCCCTGCTGCGCCTGCGCGCGCACCACGCTGGCGGCGCCCTGCTCGCCGGTCAGCGCCAACAGGCTGGACAAGCATGCGGCCGAAAACCCAACTGGGTGACCGCGCTCGCCCTGGTACACCGGCATGACCACGGCGCAGTCCGGGTCCGCCAGCGCAGCGGCGATGGTGCGCAAGGTGTCGGGACGGATCAGCGGCAAATCCCCCGGCAACACCAGCCAACCGGGCGCCTGTGCCGTGGCGCGCACGGCTGCGGCGATCGAATCCCCCATGCCTGGGTGGCCTGCATCTTCCAGGTGCCAGGGCAGGCCGCTGGCGCGCACGGCATCGAGGGTGTGTTCCAGCACGGTCTTTGCTCCCAGGGGCGCGCGCAGCTTGTGCACTGCACCGCCGGATTCGGCAAATCGCGCCCCCCGGCCTGAAGCCAGCACCAGAACGACGGGGAGGGAGGGCAGTTGGAGCATGGGGTTGCGCTTGAACAGGTTCCAGTAGCCGCGGGTTGCGGTGTGCAGTCGGCGCGATTCTAGGGCCGCTATAGGCTCGCATCAGACCACTAGAACGCGCCACTCGCCACCGTGAAATCCGCATGCTGCGCTGCCAGCTCGTGCAGCATGCTCACCAGCGGCCGCAGGTCATCACGCCGACTGTGCAACGCATAGCCGAGCGACCCCAGCGGCACGGGACTTTGCAACACCTGCAACACCTTCCTGGCGTGCAGGGCTTGCGCCCAGCCCTCGGGCAGCAGGCCAATGCCGCTGCCCTGTGCCAGCAAGCCCACGATGGCGCCCCAGTGGTTGCACACCAATCTGCGCGCGGGGCGTGCATAGGCCTGCCGAAGCCAGTCGTCGATGAGGTGGGTCACCCCCGAGCCTTGCGGCAGCGTTACCAGCGGTTGCGACTGCATCGCATCGGCATCCATCTGGCGCAGGCCGTGCGCCACGCCAGGGCCAGCGCACCAGGCAAAGCGCGCATGCGCCAGCGGCACCGAGGTCAGCGCGCTGCGGCTGGCAGGGCCGGCGATCACGGCCACATCCAGCTCGCCTTTGTCCAACCGCTCTGCCAGGGCTGCGCCCACATCCACGTGCACCGACACCTCTAGTGCCGGGTGCACCGCCGCCAGGGCTTCCACCAGGCGCGGCAGCCAGGTGATCGCCGTCAGCTCGCCCACCCCCAGGCGGCAGGGGCCGCGCAGGCCGATGGTGCTACCCATGTCCTGCTGCAAACGGTCTGCTTGCTGCAGCAATGCGCCCGCCAGGGGCAGCAGTCGCGTGCCCGCCTCCGTCAACGCCGCGCGGTGCCCGGCGCGGTCAAAGAGCACCTGGCCCAGCGATGCCTCCAGTTCGGCGATCCGCTTGGACAGGGAGGACACCGACAGGTGCATCCGCTCCGCAGCCATGGCAAAGCTGCTGCAGGTGGCGGCCCAGTAGAAGGCTTCGAGCTGCTTAAGGGTCATGTCGTGAATGTATTTTCAATTTGGCGAACAAATCATTAGCAATAAATTCGCTTTCTTGATTATTACGGTTTCAGGACACTGCTTTCCAGCCCCCGTTTACCGTTGTCTGGAACCACGCCATGTCCACCCCCTCCACTGCGCCCCAAAAGCCTGCCACCAATGCCTGGAGCGCCTTCAACGGATCGCGCCGCAGTGGCCGCACGGCCCATCTGCTGTCGCTCGACGACTTTGAAGCCGCTGCCCGCCGCGTGCTACCCCGCCCTATCTTTGGCTACGTCGCCGGGGCGGCGGAAGACAACCTGGCCCTGGACGACAACCGCCAGGCGTTCCGAGAGATCGCCCTTGTTCCCCGCGTGCTCCGCAACGTGGCCCAACGCGACCAGGGCGTGACGCTGTTCGGCCAGCGCTACGCCAGCCCCTTTGGCATCGCGCCCATGGGTATCGCGGCGCTATCGGCCTACCGGGGCGACATCGTGCTCGCCGGTGCGGCGGCAGCGGCGGGCATCCCGGCTGTGCAAAGCGGCAGCTCGCTCATCCGGCTGGAAGAAGTGATGGCCGCCGCCCCCGGCACCTGGTTCCAGGCCTACCTGCCCGGCACCCCCGAACGCATCGATGCCTTGCTGTGGCGCGTGATCGCGGCCGGTGTGCAGACGCTGGTAGTGACGGTGGACATCCCCGTGGCGGGCAACCGCGAGAACAACATCCGCGCGGGCTTCTCCACCCCGCTGCGCCCCAGCCTTCGCCTGGCGTGGGACGGCATGGTGCGCCCGCGCTGGCTGGCAGGCACACTGCTGCGCACGCTGGCACACCACGGCATGCCGCATTTTGAAAACTCGTTTGCCGAGCGCGGCGCGCCCATCCTGTCCTCACGTGTACAGCGCGACTTTGCCGCGCGTGACCACTTTGACTGGAGCCACATCGCTCACATCCGCCGCCAGTGGCACGGCCCGCTGGTCGTCAAGGGCATCCTCAGCCCGCAGGATGCCGCCCTCGCCCGCCAGCACGGGGTGGACGGCATCATCGTCAGCAACCACGGCGGTCGCCAGCTCGATGGCGCCGTGGCCCCGCTGCGCGTGCTGCCCGCCATTGCCGAGCAGGCTGGCAGCGGCATGACAGTGATGTTGGACGGCGGCATCCGCCGTGGCACCGACGTGATCAAGGCCCTGGCGCTGGGCGCGCAGGCAGTGTTTGTGGGGCGGCCCTTCAACTACGCCGCAGCAGTGGACGGCGAGGCAGGCGTTACAGCGGCCATCGATCTATTGCGCGCCGAGGTGGACCGCAATCTGGCTATGCTGGGCGCCACCACCTGTGCAGGGCTGGGGCCAGAGCATCTCATGGACCGGCGGACACGCTGAGGGAGGGACGGCGGCGCACGCTTCTCGGAGGCTCTCCAGGGCGCAAGGTGCAATCAGCGTAGTTTGAAATGAAGTGATGGCCGCGCCGCCAACAATCCCCTGTCGATCACTTCAATATTGATAGCATTCAGCACTTATCGGAAAAGCACTAGCAGCACCTTTCATTCAATAGGGTTGGTCTGCCGCGCCACGGACGGCCTCAGGCTGATTTCGAACTTTCACTCGACCACCATTGGCAGGCAGTTTTTGACCCGAACAGTCCCGTTTGCCGCGCACTATGGAACTGCCATGGGTGGCCCTTCAGTTAAAGTCCTCGCCCCGCGGGTGATTTTTGGCCGCGTCGTGCACCCCAGTGACTGGGTTTGAAAACAAAATCTGCGACTTTGGGTGGCACGCCGGCTGATGTGGCCGTGCAAACCGCAACTTGCGGAGATAGAAAAAATATGCTGCTAACCGATATAGCCGTCGAGCACACTTTGGTGTCCAAAAAAGATGGCGTTCGTCAGACTTTCTTGCTGCATCCTTTTACCGATACACAGCGCGATTCACTGGGCAAATTCGAGCTCGTTCGCGACGTCAGCCAGCCCGGACTCAAAGACGTGAAACGCTCCACCTTCGTATCGTTTCACCAATTGGCGGAGCTGTATGCAAAAGGCCTGCTCGAAGAATTCGGGTTTTCCGTTCGCATGTGTCCGGGTAAAGGCACCTACCCTGCCAAGCTTCCAGTCAAAAAGATACTGCCCACCAGCATCAAGCCAGGCTCTTCGTTCGATCTGGCGGTGCAAAAGGTGGATATTTCCAAACCGGCCACGCGCGAATTGAGAACGGCCTTGCTTCGCGCCAACGCCCAAATTTAAGCGTGACAGCGCTGATCGATACAGGAGCCGATGTGAATACAACCATTGCGCATGCTGAACTGATTGCCACATTCAAGCGGGCCGAGGCAGATGCCGCTCACAAGTTCGGACTGATCCAAGCGGCTGCGAATAAGGGCCCCAAGGCAATACAAGCCGCAACCGAAACAGCGGCAAAGGCGGCAAAACGCAGGGACTCTTTTGCGAAAAAGCTGGGCGATCTGGGGGTGGACCTAAAGTATTGAACGCCGCCAAGCCCATGGCACAACACCCACCATTGGCGACCGTGTAAAACGGGCGATGACCGTCAAAATAATCTCCGCAATCTAACAATCAGAATCGGCCACAGGTCCTGCCCCGATTTGCATGCTTTCCAAGCACGGCAATTGAAGCGCCTTCATTTTCCGGATTACAAAGGTGATGAGAAAGATGGGAAACCGCTATAGGCTGTTTGCAGTCGATCGATAGCGAACCGCCGAGGACTGCAAGAAGACAGCTTCCTGGCTTTGCCAATCCGCAATGAACACACGCCCATAGAAAAAGCGCATCAAAATCACGTCCAGCAGACTTGCATCTGTTGCAAGGGATTCGGCCTGGTTGAGCGTCGAGATGAGGCCTACAGCCCCAAGAAACCAGCGGCCTGCATAGGGATCGAGATAGGGTGCTTCATTGCAGCACCGCTTCCGGCTTGTCGAAGGCAAATTTAAGCGCCCAATCAGCAAAGTTCTCTGCTGGCATTGGCCGTGCCACGAAATAGCCCTGTGCAATATCGCAGCCGAGCGCAGCGAGTTTCTCCCAATCTTGCTGCGTTTCCACGCCTTCCGCCACAACCTTTCGCCCTAACGAATGGGCTAGATCTATAGTTGATTTGACGATGACCGCTGAGTCCCGGGAGACGGACATGCCACGAACAAATGATTGGTCAATCTTGATGTAGTCAACGGGCAGTTGCAGCAAATAGCTGAGCGACGAATAGCCCGTCCCAAAGTCGTCGATATAGAGCGAAATGCCGTCGTCGCGTAGACCCCGCAATACTCGCAGAGCGGACTCAGGATCATCCATCACAGTGCTCTCGGTAATCTCGAACTCCAACCGCCCTCTGGCAACACCCCAACGGTCATGCAACGAGCGCACTCGGTCTAAAAGATCTGCATCGTGCAAGTTTCTCGCAGACAAGTTGACAGCAATCGACAGATTGTTTCCGCACTCCTGCGCATCGCGACAGACACGCATTGCCGCGTCAATGACCCACTCAGTGAGGTTCTTAATAAGGCCCGTGCTTTCCGCAAGCCCGATGAACTGGGATGGTTGAATCAGCCCTCGCTCAGGATGGAGCCAGCGGACGAGTGCCTCAGCACCCAAAAGAGTGCCAGTTGCAAAATCAATCTTGGGTTGCAAATACAGTTTTAACTCGCCGCTATCGACGCCACGACGCAATTCGCCCGCCAAAGTCAGCCGCTCTGGACGATTTTCGACGGTGAGCGGATCGTAAATCACGACCCGCTGCTCTCTCTTCTTCGCTTCGTGCACCGCAAAGTCGACGTGACGCAACAGTTGATCGGCGGAATCGCCGTGAGCAGGATACAAAGCGACTCCCATGCGCGCAGATATGTCCAACAAGATGCCCGCGACGGGAAGGGCTTGCGCAAGGAGTTCGTGTATCCGTGCAACCACCGCCATCGCTGCTTCTTCATCACTTGACGTCAACAGAAGCGCAAATTCGTCGCCTCTGAGTCTTGCTACCAAACCAGCGTCTGCAGCGGCAGCACGCAATCTGTTTCCAAATTCTTGTAATACCTGATCGCCGTGTGCGAAGCCAAGAGCATCATTAATCTCCCGAAGCCGCTCCACGTTCACCTGGATCAAGGCCACCGACTTACCGCTCTTTGTCCTGCGTGTGTTTTCAATCGCGTGCGTCAGGAGTTCGATGAACTGGGTCTGGTTCGCCAAGCCAGTAAGTTCATCGAATCGCGTGCGGCGCAGCATTTCAAGTTCAGCTGCTTTGCGCTTTGCTCTACTTCGCAGGTTGGCTATGCCGAAGGACAGATCATCGGCGGCTTCGGTCAACAGGTTCGTCTCTTCCGTTCCAAAGGCATGCTCTTCGCGGGCGAAGATTGCGAGAGCACCAACGACTTCGCCATCGACAGTCAGAGGACATGCAATGCAGGAGGAGAAGTCCAGGAGAGCGGAGCGGAAAGCCTGATAACCGGACTCAGCTTGCATAGATCCGATGACCTGGGTGCTTCCAGTCTTGATACTGATGGCGATCGCGCCCTGTCCAAACGTCCCCCCATCAGCGGTGACTTTCAGCGATTGAAGAGCCTTCATTCCAGGCGCATATCCACTCTCTGCCATGGGCTGCAGAGAGCGCTCTGAATCGTCCACGCTGTACCAAACCATCGCCACCGGGTACCCACCTGCGTCGACAATGGCTTTGCACATGGATTCGAGCAGGTGCTGCTCATCAGTGGCCCGCAGCATGGCGCTATTGCCCGCACTCAGGGTCTTCCACGCTTTGGTCACCCGCTCAAGGTCATTGACCCTGTGACCCAGCTCTTCGTTCAGACTCTGAATCCTCTCCTCGGCGGTTTTGCGATGCGTGATGTCTGAGCCCAAGACGTAGTACCCCACAACGCTGCCCGAGGCCCCCCACTTGGGCACATAGTGGATTGACTGCCAAACCCCAGGAAACGGCTCCCAGTCATACTGCTGAGGCTCTCCGGCCAGGGCCTTTGCAATGATGGGATCTGCAATGCAATAGCGCTTTTCGCCAAGCACTTCTCGAACCGTCTTGCCATCAATGTTTTCGAAATCTGGGGCAAATCGTGCTCTGTACTGCTCGTTGACATAGACGTATCGCCGATCAGAGTTCACGTACGCAATCATGGCGGGTACGCTGCTCATCACGCTCCTCAGATGCTCTTGCGTGTCAACCAATTGAGCAGTTCGCTCTTGAACGTGTTGTTCGAGCAAGGCGTTTTGATCGCGGATCAGCTCTTTGGCCTTTCGCTCTGTCGTAGTGTCACGAAAAACCAGGACCACACCTTGTAGGCCCCCGTCCTCACTTCGGATAGGAGCTGCATTCGCACCAATCGGGCACAGCCCTCCGTTTCTGTGAGCCAGAACAATATCTTCTGTATCTTGGCAGGCCTTATTGGTGAACAGAACTTGCGCCACAAGACCTCGCCCTGTTGCCGGACCCGACAGACTTTCCACTTTGAATACAACATCAACGAATTGCCCCTCGGCAAGCTCAAAAGCCCACCCGGTGAGTCGTTCTGCCACAGGGTTCATGCGTGTGATCCGCCCCTGCGCATCTGTTACCAAAACAGCATCACCCAGCGAGCGCAGCGTGGTCGATAGCTTCGCTTCACTCTTGGCCAGTGCCCGTTGGTCTGCCTCACTGGCAAGAAGTTGACGTCGTGCCAGCACGAATGTGCTCACAAGCAAGGTTGACAGCAGAAAAGCCATCGCCCATCCAACTTCCGTCAATAAACCCTGGCTCCTGAGTTGATCTGCCGCACGCTCTTCGAGCGACAAATGGGCATCGTCGTCCATCGCTTTAAGTATCGAGACGGTACGCTCGCGCGTTTCGCGCAAGGGAGCCGCGGCGACAAATGCGTTGGCGGCCTCTAAGCCTTCTGTCGCGCGCAATGCACTTACCTGCTTGGCAATCGCGATACGCTGATCTAGAACTGCCCGAAGTTGCTGCCACCGCTCCAACTGTTCGGCGTCACCCACGAGCAGTTCTCTCAAACTTCCCATGGTCTTTTCGCGAGCCTCAATCTGTTTGTCTCTTTCCGCTAAGACATCCTCTCTGCCAGAAATCCTGTAGCTTTGAGTGCTCAATTCAATTTGGAGGGTGTCTTCGTTTAACCGCGAAACTGCATTGACGATTTGTTGGGTTTGTGAAACCAGTTGCACTGCATCACGACTGGCTTGTGTCAGTCGCCAGTTGGCAGCTGTGACCATTGCAACAACAATTAGTGCGGACAGAAATCCCAAAAGGATTTTTCTCTCAAAACTTCGTCTTTGCGCGAGCAACCGTGGCATGCAACACCTTTGTACTGGTTGTTACATTTTGCAGGTTTGATAGCGCTTGTCTATACGCGTGCACCAAAATGCATACAGGTCTCCAATTCCATCGATGCAATCTGACTCCAGTTAGTTAGGCGCATCATGCAGTCCCACTGGTTTGAAGATTGGGATAGGGGCGTTAGAAGACCGCTGATGGCACATTCTGCGAGGTCGAGAGACCAAAACGGCCGACGGCAATGGCTGCGTTGCAGTCATTTCTCTGCCGCTTGAAGGAGGCCGAAAGCTGCGCGCTAAAACACAGCCAGAGCAATGCTATGTCGGACCCCGAACTGAAGCAGATGGATGGGTCATAAAAAAAAGCGCCGGGCTCTCCCAAACCCGGCGCTCTCATTCCAACAAGCTTTATCAAGCCACCTTGAACGGCAGCTCGCGCGGCGTCTTGCCTGTGATCTGCGCGATGGCATTGGCAAACGCCGGTGCCAGCGGCGGCAGGCCCGGTTCGCCCATGCCCTTCGGCGGATCGGCGCTGGGCACGATGTGCACTGTCAGCTGCGGCATGTCGGTGATGCGGGGCACGGCGTAGTCGCCGAAGTTGCTCTGCTCCACCACACCGTCCTTGAGCGTGATGGCTGCACCGGGCAGGCAGGTGCCCAGGCCCATCAGCGCGGCGCCTTGCACCTGGGCTTCCACGCTCTTGGGGTTGACCACCAGGTTGCAATGCACGCCTGCGGTGATGCTGTGCAGCTTGGGCGTTCCGTCTTTGACGGAGGCCTCGACCACATAGGCCACCACCGACTCGAACGATTCGTGCACCGCCACGCCCCAGGCACGGCCTGCGGCCAGCTTCTTCTTGCCGTAGCCCGACTGGGCGACGGCCAGTTGTAGCGCCGCCTTGTGGCGCGGGTGCTTGTCGCCCATCAGGGCCAGGCGGTAGGCCACGGGGTCTTGCTTGGTGGTGCGGGCCACTTCGTCGATCAGTGTCTCCATGGCGTAGGCCGTGTGGGTGGAGCCCACGCTGCGCCACCACAGCACCGGCACGTTCACATCCGGGTGGTGCACCGACAGCTTCATCGGCACGTCGTACGGCTCTTTCATGCCCTCGACGGCCGTGGCGTCAATGCCGTTCTTGATCATGAAGGCCTCGAACGGCGAGCCCTTGGTGATGGACTGGCCGACGATGGTGTGCTCCCACGCCAGGATCTTGCCCTTGGCGTCAAAGCCGATCTCGGCACGGTGCACGTGCATGGGGCGGTAATAGCCGCCCTTGATGTCGTCTTCGCGGCTCCACAGCGTGCGCACGGGCGCGGTGATGCCGGCGGTGTGGGCCGCCTTGGCCACGCCGCAGGCCTCCACCACGTAGTCGCTGGTGGGGATGGCGCGGCGGCCAAAGCCGCCACCGGCCATCTGCGTGTTGACCTTGACGTTCTGCGGCTGCAGGCCCAGTGTCTTGGCGGCGGCCATCGCGTCCAGGCCGGGCATCTGGGTGCCCATCCACAGTTCCGCCTTGTCCCCGTCCAGCTTGACGGTGCAGTTCAGCGGCTCCATGGGCGCGTGCGCCAGGTACGGGAAGACGAACTCGGCACTGATCTTGTGGGGTGCACCCGCCAGCGGCGCCATGTCGGCCTGCATGGCCACATTGCCGGGCTTGGCGGCCAGTTCGCGGTACTGCGCCAGCAGCGCAGTGGTGTCGGGCTTGGTGACCGCGCTGGTGTCCCATTCCACCTTGAGCGCGTCGCGGCCCTGTTTGGCAGGCCAGTAGCCGTCGGCGATGATGGCCACGCCCTCCCCGCCCCGGTCGGTGGGCACGCGCAGCACGGCCTTTACGCCCTTGATGGCTTTGGCGGCGCTGTCGTCCAGCGACTTCACCTTGCCGCCAAACACGGGCGGGCGGGCCACCACGGCCGTCAGCATGCCGGGCAGGCGCACGTCAATGCCGTAGTCTTGCTGGCCGCTTGACTTGGCCTTGGCATCCAGCCGCCCGGTGGGCTTGCCGATCAGGCGGAATTGCTTGGGGTCCTTGAGTACGACCTTTTCAGGCACGGGCTGCTTCATGGCGGCTTCTGCCAGCGCACCGTAGCCCAGCTTCTTGCCACCGGGGCCGACCACAAAGCCGTTGCTGGTGCGCAGGGCCGACGCGTCCACTCCCCACTGGGCAGCAGCGGCCCCGACCAGCATGGCCCGGGTGCGCGCGCCCAGCTCGCGGTACTGCGTGTACGAGTTCTTGATGGAGTTGGAGCCACCGGTGAGGTGCATTCCAAATGCGGGGTCGGCGTAGGCCGGATTGGCGTCGCCGTGCACGCTGCGCACCTTGCTCCAGTCGGCATCCAGCTCCTCGGCCAGGATCATGGGCAGGCCGGTTTGCACGCCCTGGCCAAAGTCCAGCCGGTTGATGGTGACGGTGACGGTGCCATCGGCATCAATGCGCACAAAGGCCGAGGGCTGCTCGTGCGGCTTGAGGCCTGCGGGCGCCGCAGCCGCCGCGCCCTGCGCAGCAGACACCAGCGGAAACACGCCCAGCGCAAAGCCCGAGGCCGCAGACACCTTGAGGAAGGTGCGGCGCGCAACGCCGTCCGATGCATCGATTGCTCCCGAAGTGATAGCGCCTTGCGCTTTATCCACTAGCGCTTGGAGGTGTTTTGGCATGAAATGCTGTGCCTGGCCCTGCAGGGCATGGGGTTCGAAGTGCATGGTGGTCTCCTTCAATCAGGCCAGGGTCTTGGCAGCGTCGTGGATGGCGGCGCGGATGCGCACGTAGGTGCCGCAGCGGCACACATTGCCGGCCATGGCAGCGTCTATGTCGGCGTCGGAGGGCTTCTTCTTGCCCTTGAGCAGCGCGGTGGCGCTCATGATCTGGCCGCTCTGGCAGTAGCCGCACTGGGCCACGTCGTGCTTCACCCAGGCGGCGTGCACTGCCTTGCCCACCTTGTCGTCGGCGGCAATGGCTTCAATGGTGGTGATCTTCTGGCCTGCCGCCGCCGAGATGGGCGTGATGCATGACCGCACCGGCGCGCCGTTCAGGTGCACGGTGCACGCGCCGCACAACGCCTGGCCGCAGCCAAACTTGGTGCCGGTCATGCCCAGCGTGTCGCGCAGGGCCCAGAGGATGGGGGTGGATTCGTCGGCATCCACGGCCGTGTCTTTGCCGTTGATATTGAGGGTGGGCATCGTGGGACTCCTTGGGATGAAGGTCAGCGCTCAAAAGCACAGCGCAATCGGTAGGGCGGCGCGGGCACACATCAAGCCGCTTTGTTGTTTTAAGAGAATAACTATTCGATTAAACCGCAAAATTCGAGTTTCTGCAGCGGCACAATTTACGCCTTGATGGCGTCCCAGCAGAGGCCAAACGCCATTTGGTGCACGGCCTCGTCATCGGGCAGCACCTGGGTGCGGATCAGGTTGCCGGTCTCCCGCACCGATCCCACCAGGCTGGCCGTGAGCAGCGGAATGGGCACGGCCTTGAGGATCTCCTGCTGCTGGCCTTCTTCCATCAGCGCAAAAAAGCCCGCCATCAGCCGGGTCGAAAATTCGCGGTTGCCCTGGGTGAACCAGGGCGAGTTGTAGTACTGCTCCTGGAACACCACCTCGGCGTATTGGTCCAGCCGATGGCGCAGCAGATTACCCCAGGCGCGGCGCACCCGTGCGCGGTAGGGCATGCCAGGTTCTATCCCGTCCATGATGCGCGCGGCCGTGACGGTCTTGGCATCCTGGTACAGCTGGCTGATCAGTTCGTCCTTGGACGGGTAGTACACGTACAGCGTGCTCGTGGCCACACCCGCTGCCCGGGCAATGTCGGCCAGGGTCAGGCCGCTCAGGCCACGCTGGGCCACCAGGTCAAAGGTGGCCTGGGCAATGGCGCGCTGTTTCTCGTCGTCTTTGGGTTTCATCGGAACCAGGAATATAAACGAACATAGATTCGACCACTATCAAAACCCACTGCACATGCCCTGGCGCAAAGCGACATCGTACGGGGGATGCACAATCGTGGCCATGACCACGAACTCCATCGCCGACCTCCGCAAGAGCTACGAGCGCGCCGAACTCAACGAAGACGCCTCGCATGCAGCCCCCCTGCAGCAGTTTGACCAGTGGCTCAAAGAGGCCATCAGCGCCGAAGTGCCCGAGCCCAACGCCATGACCCTGGCCACAGTGGGCAGCGACCTGCGTCCCAGCACACGCATCGTGCTCATCAAGGGCTATGACGAACGCGGCATCGTCTGGTTTACCAACTACGACAGCCGCAAGGGCCGCCAGATTGCCGGTAACCCCTATGCCGCGCTGCAGTTCCACTGGGTGGAGTTGGAGCGTGTGGTGCGCATCGAAGGCGTGGTGGAGAAGGTCAGCGACGAGGAAAGCGACGAATACTTCCACAGCCGCCCGCTCGACTCCCGCATCGGCGCCTGGGCCAGTCCGCAAAGCCAGGTCATTTCAGGCCGGGGTGTGCTGGTGGCCAACGCGGCCAAGTACGGTGCGCAATTCATGCTGAAACCGCCCCGCCCGCCGCACTGGGGCGGCTACCGCCTCAAGCCCGACCAGTGGGAGTTCTGGCAGGGGCGCAAGAGCCGTCTGCATGATCGGTTGCGCTACCGCCTCGATGGCAGCGACTGGGTGCGGGAGCGGCTGGCGCCCTGAGTCGCGGCCGCAGTATGCAAGCCTCAGCGATAAGCCACCAAGTGGATTCCATATCCGAAGTCGTTTACCTCTGTCTCAACCCGGAGTCTGAGCTGCCCAAGCTTTCTCTGGGGAGCTTTCGCGCCCTCGTCATGATCGAGTCGGAAGTGTCGGCGCTCTGGCAGAACACTGTGAGCGACTGGCTGGTACGTTCCGGATGTCTACAAATGATGGCCTGGGGTCTTGGCTGCAGTTCCTGGGACGACTCGGTGGACTGGGCCAACATCAGCCAGTTTGCTCATGGAGATATACCGGACGAGAGCTTTGTCCTGACCTCTTGGCATGAGGATCAGTCGCTGCAAGAGGTCATGCATTTCTGCAAACACTTCGCAGACCATCCGTTCGCAGAGCTACGCTCAACGCTGCTTTTGCATATCATGTATGAGCCGCGCGAAGAAGGAATTTACAGCTTGTACAGCAATGCCTAGCCGATCAGGCAGGCTGCTAAACGGCAGACATGCGCACCGCTGCGGATGTCACCCCACCACCCAGCGCGTGACCGCCAAAATCACCACCGGCATGGTCACCAACCCCATGGCGGTGGACACCGCCACGCTGGCCGTCACCTCTTCCTCTGCCACGCGGTAGCGCTGCGAGAACAAAAACACGTTGGCCCCGACGGGCAGCGATGCCGCGACGATCATCACGGCCAGCGGCATGCCCGACAGGCCAAGCGCCCACCCCATGCTGGCCAGCACCAGCGGGTGCACCACACATTTCACCAGCGCAATGCGCAGCGCGGCCTTGAACTGGTGGCCGACCTTGGTGAATGCCAGCGTCACCCCCACCAGCAGCAGCGCAATCGGCCCCAGCGCCTGGCCCAGCAGTTGCAGGGGCTTGCCCACCACCTCGGGCACCACCAGCCCGGTCTGCGCAAACAGCAAACCAGCAATGATGGGCAGCGGCACAGGGTGCACGATGCCGTTGCGGATGGCCTGCAGCACGGTGCGCCACATGGGCTGCTGCACCCCGCCCGGGCGCCCGGCATGTTCGCGCGCGGCCGCCAGCTCGAACACCACCGTGGCCGCAGTCAGCAGGATGAGCGAATGCACCGAGATCAGGGTGAACAGCGTGACCAGCCCCGCATCGCCAAACACCAGGCCCACCAGCGGCACGCCGATCATCAGCGTGTTGCTGAAGGTGTTGGCCAGCGCCCGGGCGGCGCCCAGCGTGTTGAAGCCCTGCACCGCCAGCGTGGCCGCGTAGACCACGCCAAACGCCACAAAGTAGATGCCCACGGGGCCGAAGTTGAGGTCTTCGATGTGCACCGTGCTCATGGTGCGGAACAGCAGCGCGGGCGTGAGCACCATGAACACCAGGTTGGCCAGGTCCTTGACGGATTCGGCACGAATCCAGCCACGCCGCCCCACATAAAAGCCAATGGCGATGAACAGGATGACGGGGATCAGCGAGGTGAAGACAGGAGAGTTCACGGAGAAAAGCGCGCCAGGTCGGCAAAGGTGGGCGCCGATTGTCTCCCATGATCCCTGCCGATTCGGTGTGCTACGCCCACCGCACACCCACGTTTTGCTACATATTCAATAGCTATTAGCGCATATTCCACTAGCGCTTGACGCAGATTTCATTCAATTCCCCGGCCTGGGCCCGCTGGGGGCGTATCTGCCGCGGCACGCAGCGCGTCCGCCGACAGCAGAGCCAGCAGCCCTTGCAGCCCGTCCACCCGGTGGTCGGCCAGGGGCCAGGGCTCGACACCTGGCCGCACCGTCTGGACGGTGGTGGCCCCCAGCGCATGCCCGGCCGCCAGTTCGGACAGGGGGTTGTCGCCCACCACCAGCATCTGGCGAGGCGTACAACCCTCGCGGACCAAGATCTGCTCAAAGATGGCTTGCTTGCCATGCGCGGCGCCGGTGGGTGGTGCGTCAATCGCGTCAATGAGCACCTGTTCGAACCAAGGGCGGATTCCCAGCGCATCGATCTTGCTGTCCTGCAGGCGCCGAAAGCCGCTGGTGACCAGATAGCGCCGCAGCGGGATGCGGGGCAGCAGTTCGATGTCGGCATAGCCTCGCAACGGCGTCTTCACCTCCATCTGGCTGAACTGCTGCCACCCCGCAGCGCGCATGGCGGGCGTGAAATGGTGGCGCTGTGCGACCAGGTCGAACGCGGTGAACCAGCAGGCCTGCAGCGCTTGCGCAAGGGCTTCAGGGCTCAGTGCGCCCTGGTTGGCTTGCCGCACAGCCTCGAAAGCGGGCTCGAACAAGGGCACCACCGCCCGGGCATCCATCAGGCAGTTGTCCAGATCAAAAACAGCAACGGTGTAGTCCAAGGGCATCGCTCATAAAAAAGTATCGCTGAACGGCGTGGCCCGTGCCGGGCAAACGCCGCCCGCCTCATCCGGCCACGACGGACACCCCGTGGTCTGCCAGCGTCAGGCTGACCGGGGCACCCACATCCAGCGGCAACTCCACCAGGGGCGACACCACAAAAATGGCGCCCAGGGCACTGGCAAAGGTGTATTCCATGACGCTGCCCAGATAGGTGCAGCGGGTGACCCGCGCGGCCAGGCCCGCCGATGTGGCCGGGCCGATCACCCAGGCCTCAGGCCGCACGGCGATCTTGACCGGGCCTGCGGACAGTGCGGCGGGTGACGGCACACGCAGCGGGCCCAGCTGCGCATACCCGGTGGCTGCATTGCTGCCCGGGCTGGGCGCGTGGTTCTGGGCCGCGAACAGCATGGCCTCGCCCATGAAGCCGGCCACAAACTCGGAGGTCGGTTGCTCGTACAGCGCGCTGGGCGCGCCGCGCTGGGCGATGGCGCCACGGTCCATCACCACGATCTGGTCGCTGACGGCCAGGGCCTCGGACTGGTCGTGGGTGACATAGGCCACGGTGAGCTTCAGGCGCTGTTGCAGGGCACGGATTTCCTCGCGCATGGAACGGCGCAGGCGGGCGTCCAGGTTGGACAGGGGTTCGTCAAACAGCAGCACGGCGGGCTCCAGCGCCAGCGCGCGGGCCAGGGCCACACGCTGCTGCTGCCCGCCCGACAACTCGTGCGGCATGCGCTGGTCCAGACCGTGCAGGCCCACGGTGTCGAGCATGGCACGCGCCTTGTCGCGCACCTGCTGTTTGCCCAGGCCCGACAAATGCAGGCCGTAGACCACGTTGTCGATGACATTCATGTGCGGAAACAGTGCGTAGTTCTGGAACACCAGGCTCACGTTGCGCTGCGCCGGACCGAGGGGGGTCACGTCCTGTCCGTCGATGAAGATGCGTCCCGATGTGGGAGATTCGAGCCCGGCAATCAGGCGCAGCGTGGTCGTCTTGCCGCAGCCCGACGGCCCGAGGATGGTGGTCAGCGTGCCGCGTGGCACGCTGAAGCTGATGTGGTCCACCACCAGCGGGGCGCCGGGCGACGAGCCGTACCGCTTGCTGACATCACGGAACTCGATGCCATGCGCTGCAGGTGTCTCGGAGGGGGCCGTCACGGGCATCTCATTCTTCCCAGGCCACGACGGCATCCACACCGATGACCTGCCCCGCGTCCATGCGGTTGAACAGCGTGACCTGGGCGCCCATCGCCTCGGCAATCTGCCGGCAGATGGACAACCCCAGCC